>JAJZYH010000063.1 GCA_021798195.1 Thermoplasmata archaeon | reverse complement strand
CCAGCGCCCTCACCGTGACCAACGAGTGGGCCCAGTCGGTGAGCGGGAGCTACGCCATCGCCAACGTGACCGTCTCCGCCACGGCGGCCCCGGGGGTCTACCCGGTGGACTTCGTGGTGACCACCTGTGTGATGCAGAACGTGAGCGGGAAGGTCCAGTGCACGGGGACCCCGGCCACCACCGAATACGTCTTCACGGTGGCGGTCTCCGCCTCCAACTTCCACGCGGGCACCCCAGCGGTGACGGTGGCGACGGCACCCAAACCCGGGACCCTCAACATCTATGAACTCGCTCCCGCAGGGGCGGTATCGGAAGACCCCGCCATCGACTACGAAACGGTGGGGTATGAGCCGATCCTGAACGTCTACGGGACGCTGATCCGCTACAACGGGTCCCACGCGGGCCCGGACCCCTCGGACTTCGTCCCCATGATCGCCACGTGCGTTCCTGGGAGCGCCCAGTGCTCATCGATGTACTCTGGGAACAACCTCGTGCACGGGGGGAACTACACCTTTGTGATCAGTTCCTCTGCGAAGTTCTACGACCCCAGCACGGGCACGGCAATCCCGGTCAACGCCTCTGACGTCATCTTCAGCGTGGCGAGGACCTGTCTCTTCTCCACCTACCCGGGCGCCTACATCAACCCGGGGTGGATCTTGTGTCAGTCGCTCCTGCCCCCCGGGAACCCGAACTGGGATGGTGGAATCCACTCCCCGTTCAACAACACCCCGGGGAACATCCTGAGCGCCGTGTATCAGGGCGGAGCGTACTGCCCATCGGGTGTCAACCCTGACATGTGCGTCACCTTCGACACCGCACTGAGCGGGGCGCCCTGGCCGGAGTTCCTCGAGTTTGTGGCCGACCCCCTGGGTTCCAGTGTCATGGACTGCGCGTGGGCCACTGCCCACGGTGCAGGGTTGCCCTACTACGGCAACTGCAGCCCGCCGTCCCCCACCAGTGTACCCTTGACCGCCTGGGACTCCTACATGACGCAGGGGGCCGCGGGGAGCTACAACACCTACCTGCAGTGGCACATGCTGGGGAGCGGACCCTACTACCTCGCCAACTACGTCATCGGGTCCAGCTACGAGCTCAAGGCGAACCCCGACTGGGCCGGCACCACCTGCATCGGAGGTACCGCGAACGGCTGCCTGCCCGGAGCCTACAGCTCCACCAGCCCCACCTACATCCCCACGGTGAACGTGGTGTGGGAGGCGACCCAGACGCCAGGGGAAACAGCGCTCGCGGCGGGGACCGCCGATTCGGCATCCATCCCCTCCACGGACACGTCGTTCCTGCTGCAGGAGATCAAGAAGGGAGTCATCGGGGCCACGATCATCCCATCGATCAGTGTGTTCTTCTACCCCTTTGACTTCAACTTCACGGTCTCCGGGGCTCAGACCTACATCAGCCAGAAGGTCACCGCGCCGTCCAATCTGTTCACCGACCTCAACTTCCGGCACTTCCTGGCGGCAGCGATGCCCTACGCGACCGTCCAGAGCACCATCAACACCGTGGACGGGATCCAGTACGAGTTCCAGTACGGAGGAGCCATCCCAGACTACATGGGGAACTTCTACCCCACCAACATCAGCTGGCCCTCGGGGAACCCGGTGGATAACCCCAGTGTCGTAGGAAGCGCCGCCTACTGGTGGGCCCAGATCCAGAACGAGAGCGGGAAGTACGCCATCGCGAAGAACGCATGCACAACCGCCAGCCCGTGCACGTTCCCGTTGATGAGCTATGCGGGAGCGCCTGCCCAGGATGCGGAGAACAGCCTGTTCGTTGCCTCGGTGACGAAGCTCTCCAACGGGGCTGTGAACATCATCCCGGTGGACATCCCGTTCTTCAACCTGGTGGTGAACTCGTTCGCCCTGGCCGGGCAGAACCCCATGCCCATGTTCACCCTGGGTTGGGCACCTGACTACCCGGACCCGACGGACTACGTCGCCCCGATGTACTACCCCAACGCGACCTACACGGAGGGAGACGCTCTCTGGCAGGGCATCTCCAACTACAGTGCAACGCCGTACTTCAACCAGGCGTGCGCGGGTCCCAAGTCGGATCCGCAGGTGACGTTCGACTGCCAGGGGTGGGCCTACATGGACATGAATAACTTCCTCCAGCAGGCCGCCGCGTGCTTGCCACCGACATGTTCCGCGTCACACCGGGTGCTCCTCTACAACATGGCGGAGAACATCGCGAACCAGCTGGCCCTGTACATCTGGAACGGGCAGTCCAACGCAGTGTACGACTACGCCACGTGGATCAACCCCGCGGGCATCAACTCCAACCCCATGATCGGGGGCGGAGGGGACCAGACCTGGTACACCTGGGAGTACGCGAACGGGTCCTTCTAGGCGGGAAAAGCAACAACCCACGGGAGGGGGGGGTCCCCCCCTCCCCAACCCATTTCAAACATCTTCCCAGATCTCTTCTTTAGTGCTGGAGCGGGCGCTGGTTCAACGGAAGGTTTGGACGCGGTTCGTGAGACCGGGCTGTGTCGTCATCCACCTGGGAGGCGCGGGTGTTCTCTGGAGCAATGGGAGGACGACCCGAAGTGTGGGGGTTGATCGCATCGAGCTCCTCGACACGGCGCTTTGGGTCGCAACGGGCCTTGGGGCACCACCCGGTGAGGGTGAGGGGGTCCGTTGTGGCGCTCCGAACGGGCGGTATGGATGGGAGCGCTCCGCTCAGAGGAATTCACGGGCGTCCACGGAACTCTCGTTGGAGTACGACCCTTCCCGGTACTCCCGATACCCCGGATCCCAACGGCCCAGGTAGAAGGGGTGGAGCCAGGTACGGCGGAAATCCACGGGCCGCGCACCTTCCGAAGGGCGGCGCCAGAGGAATTGCCAGAGGAGATAGTTCAGGTAGATCGCAAAGACCATGACGGGGCCCACGAGGGCGAGCGCCCATGGGCGGCCCACCTCGATGATGGAGATGAGAGTCCATCCATCCAGGATCAGGAATAGCAAGCCCACCCATGGTTTGAGGCCCGTCCCCAATGCCCACTCCTTCCAGGGTAGCCCCGGCTCGTCGATCAGCCGGCGTCGTTCCGTGGGAGACAGCTTAGGCAGGAGACTCTGCCGTGATGGGGTCATGAAACGCGAGGAGATTCAGGTCAGCCGGGCCTGAGCGGGTTGCCCTCCGCGGGGGAGGACGGGGGGGAAATCGGGGCCCCGAGGGTTGATGACACCGGATCCTTGGGCATGGGGGTACGGGGAAGGGATCCGGTTCGGTCCATGGAAGGAAGAGGGGGGGGAGGGCCGTTTCCTTGGGCCCACTCGCCCTGCCGTGAGCCGGAAGCGTTGTCCCCTCGTGGCAAGTCCGGGGATGCGGCAGCACCGGAAAGGGGGCGGGACTCCGAAGGGATCCCCACGGGTTCCCGTGGTGCTATCACCACCACGTTCTCCCGGCTGGTGAAGAGGCCCATGGCGGGGTTGGAGGTCTCCGGGTAGAGGTGGCAGGCGACGAAGTGATCCTTCCGGTTCCCCACGGGGATGAGGGGGGGTTCCACCTTGGAGCAGATGGGCATCACCATGGGGCATCGGGTGTGGAAACGGCATCCCGATGGTGGGGATGCCGGGCTCGGTACGTCCCCGGAGAGAATGATCCTCTCCCGCTTCACCGTGGGATCGGGGATGGGGATGGCCGCCAGGAGGGCCTGCGTGTACGGGTGCAGGGGGTTGTCGAAGAGCTCGTTGGTGGGGGCGGTCTCCGCCACCTTCCCCAGGTACATCACCACCACCCGGTGCGAGACGGCCCGGATCACGTTCAGGTGGTGGGAGATGAACAGGTAGGCCAGGTTCTGCTCGCGCTGCAGCTTGAGGAGGATGTTCAGGATCTGTGCCTGGACCGAGACATCCAGAGCGCTCGTGGGTTCGTCCAGGACCACGAATTCGGGGTTGAGGGCGAGGGCGCGGGCGATCCCGATCCGTTGCCGTTGCCCTCCGGAAAACTCGTGGGGGAAGCGCCAGAGGTGGTCCGGATTGAGCCCCACCGCCTGGAGAAGCTCCGCGACCCTCTCGTACCGTTGCCGCCGGGTCCCCAGGTGGTGGATGGCCATGGGTTCGGCGATGATGTCCCGCACCAGCATCCGGGGGGAGAGCGACGAGAATGGGTCCTGGAACACGATCTGAAGCTTTCCCCGGAGCTCCTGCAGCTTCCTCCCCCGCATGCGGTAGAGGGAGTACTTGTCGGCGATGGAACTGAGCTCCCTCAGGAGGGGCTGGGCTTCGGCCACCGCGTTGAGGGCGGAGCCGTCCTCCTCGGGAAGGTTTCGGCTGGCCGCAAGCTTCCGGAGCTCCCGATAGATCGTATCGACGCGCTGGGCGACGTCGGGAGGAGGGAGGTAGAAGGCCTGCCCTCCCGTGGGCTCGATGAGCCGGAGGAGGAGCCGTCCGGCGGTGGTCTTGCCGCATCCGCTCTCCCCCACGAGCCCCACGGTCTCCCCCCGGTGGATGTCGAACGAGATCCCGTCCACCGCACGGACATCGCCCACGTGGGTGGAAAGGACGCCGCCGCGGATGGGGAAGTACTTCCGGAGCCCCCGGACCGAGATGAGCAACTCGTCCGAGGCCGGGTGAAGGGAGGCGGAGAGCCGCGGGGTCTCCTCCATAATGGGCGTGGGAGCAAGGGGACCGCTAATACTCCTTCACCTCCTTCCCGGAGTAGAGCCAGCACGCCACCACGTGGCCCGGGCCCTCCAGGGTGGTGGGTGGCTTCTGGGTCTTGCACTTCTCCATGGCGAATGCACAGCGGGGATGAAACCGGCATCCGCCGGGCGGGTAGATGAGGTTCGGGACCGATCCCGGGATGCTCTCGAGCTTCTTGTTGGGGTCGTCCATCCGGGGGATCGAGGCCAGGAGCCCCTGGCTGTAGGGGTGGAGCGGTTTGGTGAAGAGGTCCCGGACCGGGGCCACTTCCACGATGTTGCCGGCATACATCACGCAGACCCGGTCGCAGACCTCCGCCACGACGCCCAGGTCGTGGGTGATGAGCAGGATGGCGGTGCCGATGCGGTGCTTCAGGTCCCGCATGAGGTCCAGGATCTGGGCCTGGATCGTCACGTCCAGGGCGGTGGTGGGTTCGTCGGCGATGAGGAGGGACGGTTCGGGTGCCAGCGCCATGGCGATCATCACCCGCTGGATCATCCCTCCGGACAATTCGTGGGGGAAGCCACGTGCCACCTGGACCGGGTTCGCGATCCCCACACCCTCCAGCATCCGGACCGTCTCCCAGAAAATCTCCTGGCGTAAGGGGGCCTGGGTATACCGCCGATAGATGGGGAGGCTCAGCCAGAACCACTGGAGGCTCTCCCGCCAGCTCC
>JAJZYH010000062.1 GCA_021798195.1 Thermoplasmata archaeon | reverse complement strand
CGGCGCCGTCCCGCACCATCGAAGGCTACCTCGCCGTCCCGTCGGGGTCCCGGGGCTCCCATCCGGGGCTCGTGGTGATCCACGAGATCTGGGGCCTCGACGATCACATCCGGTCGGTGGCCGACCGCTTCGCCCAGGAGGGTTACGTGGTCCTGGCACCGGACCTCTACACGGGGGAGTTCCGGGAGGACATGCGTCCGGAACGGATCCGGGCCGGCATGCAGATCCTGCGTTCGGCTCCTCCCGAGGTCCAGCGGGACCCCCGCCAGCTCCAGGCACGGCTGGGAGAGCGGACCCCTGAGGAGAGGAAGGCCCTCACCACACTCATGCGGGTCATGGACCCGTCCCAGCAGAAGGTCTTCGCGGAGGAGCTCACCGGGGCCACCCGGTTCCTCCGGGAACGCCCCGAGGTGAAGCCCCGGGGTGTGGGGGCCCTGGGGTTCTGCATGGGCGGCGGCCTCGTGGCGCGGCTCGCCACCCTCGACCCCGAGCTCAAGGCCGCCGTGATCTTTTACGGGTCCAACCCGCCCATCGAAGAGGTTCCCCGGATCCGCGCGGCGGTGCTGGGACTCTACGGGGGCGAGGACCACCGGATCACCGATACGGTCCCCGAGTTCCAAGAGGCGGCCCGGCGCGCCGGCATCCGGTTCCAGCAGCACGTCTACCCCGGGGCGAAGCACGCGTTCTTCAACGATTCCCGCCCCGAGGTCTACGATGCCCGGGCCGCGGCGGACGCCCGCGAGAAGGTCCTCGAGTTCCTCCACCGCGAACTGGGTCCATGAAACGCACCGCCCCTGCCGCCCTTCTCCTGGCTCCCGGGGCACGGGGTCCCAAGCCCGCCTCCCGGTCGCCTCGGGGAGGAGGGAGGCCCGCCCCCCTCCTGGAGACATCCCTCTGGGAGGAGTACTTCCGATGCTACCGGGCCCTCCGGGAAGAACTCAACGGGGTGCTCCGCCGGCACGGGATGCTCCTCACGGAGTTCTGGACCTTGAAGCTCCTCCACGAGGAGCCCGCCACGCTCACCCGGGTGGCCCAATCCCTGGGCCTCACGGCCGGGGCCCTCACCACCCTCGCCCGGGGCCTGGAGGAACGGGGCTGGGTCCAGCGGACCCGCCACCCTCTCGACCGTCGCGCCTTCCTCCTCTCCCTGACCCCCCGGGGTTCCCGGGCGGCCCTGGACGCCCGGGAGGAGTACCGCACCCGGCTTCTGGAGCTCTCCCGGAGGATCTCCCCCGAGGGACGGAGGTCCCTGGCGCGGGGACTATCGGAGCTTCAGGTGGCGCTGGGAACCGGGAACGATGCCCCCGTGGGGGAGACGCTTCCCCGGAAGGGACCGGCCCGGACCGGAGGAGGGAGCCTGTGACCGCCTACAAGTGGACGGTCCTCTCCAACACCACCCTGGGGGCCCTCATGGCCTCCATCAACGGGACGATCATCCTGATCTCCCTCCCGGTGATCTTCGACGGGCTCCACGTGAACCCCTTCACACCGGGGAACTTCACGCTCCTCATCTGGGTCCTCCTGGGTTACGGTGTCGTCACCGCCACGCTCCTCGTCACGGTGGGCCGGCTCTCGGACATGTTCGGCCGTGCCCGCCTCTACAACCTGGGGTTCGCCATCTTCTCCACGGGCTCGGTCCTCCTCTTCCTCACCCCCAGCTCCGGGACGCTGGGAGGCTGGGAGATCGTGGGGTTCCGCCTGGTGCAGGCGGTGGGCTCCTCCTTCCTCTTCGCCAACTCCCCCGCCCTCCTCACCGATGCCTTCCCCCCAGAGGAGCGGGGGATGTCCCTGGGGATCAACCAGGTGGCCGCGGTGGGGGGCTCGGTGCTGGGGCTCGTCCTGGGCGGGATCCTCGCCGGCATCCCGCCCCTCCACATGGGAAGCCTCACCATCCCCACCTGGCGCATCATCTTCCTGGCGAGCGTCCCCGTGGGCCTCTTCGGGACCTTCTGGTCGTACTGGAAGCTCAAGGAGGTGGCCACCATCCGCAAGGACCAGAAGCTCGACATCCCCGGGAACGTCACGTTCGGGGCGGGCCTCACGCTGCTCCTCGTGGCCGTCACCTACGGTCTCCTCCCGTACGGCTCCAGCAGCATGGGCTGGTCCGATCCGTGGGTCTGGGCCGGGACCGCGGGCGGGCTCGTCCTCCTGGGTCTCTTCGTCTACATCGAGACCCTCGTTCCCGATCCCATGTTCCGCCTCCACCTGTTCAAGGTCCGGGCCTTCGCCGCGGGGAACTTCGCCTCGCTCCTGGGATCCATCGCCCGGGGCGGCATCATGTTCATGCTCATCATGTGGTTCCAGGGGATCTGGCTCCCCCTCCACGGGTACACGTTCGCCGAGACCCCGTTCTGGGCCGGCATCTACATGCTCCCCCTCATGGCCGGCTTCGTGGTGATGGGCCCCTTGAGCGGGTGGCTCTCGGACCGCTACGGGGCGAAGCACCTCGCCAGCGCCGGGATGGCCCTGGGTGCCTTCACCTTCTTCCTCATGCTCACCCTCCCGTACAACTTCGCCTACTGGCAGATGGGAACGCTCCTCTTCCTGCAGGGCTGCGGGATGGGGCTCTTCGCATCCCCCAACCGGGCCGCCATCATGAATTCGGTCCCTCCGGAGCACCGGGGCGCCGCGTCGGGGATGGCCACCACCCTCCAGAACACGGGGCAGCAGCTCTCCATGGCCATGTTCTTCACCATCGTGATCCTGGGCCTCTCCGCGGGGCTCAGCGGGTCCGTGGGAAGCGCCCTCGCCGGGGCGGGCGTCCCTCGGGCGGACCTTCCCATCCTCGGAGGAGCCCTCTCCAGCGATCCCACCGGGGCCATCTTCGGGGCCTTCCTGGGGGTGAACCCCATGGGCCTCCTCCTGGCCCAGCTGGGCCCCCTCCTCCCTCAGCCCATCCCGGCCTCGGTGGCGGCCACCCTGGTCTCGAAGCCCTTCTTCCCCAACGCCATCGCACCGGCGTTCCTGGGAGGCCTCCGGGAAGCGCTCCTTGCAGGGGGTTTCCTCACCCTTGTGGCGGCCGTGATCTCCGCCCTGCGGGGGGAGCGCTACATCCACGGCGAGGCTCCTCCCAGCCCCGCGCCCCCGCGCCGGGCGGCGGCCCGGGCCAAGGGGGTCTCGTCCACCGCCTCTCCCACGTCCCCTCCTCCCGGAGCCCCCTCGGACACGACGTCCTCGGTGACGCCCGTGGGATCCTCCCGCGAAGCCAAGTGAGTCCAGGCCCATCCTCCGCGGTAGTCGGAAGGCTAAGGAACATCCTCTCATTCCCGAGCACGGGATGACACGGACACCTCGAGTCCGGGGAACATTGGGAGAGGTGGCGGCCGGCTACATCGCCGGCCTGGGCATCCTCCTGGTCGTGGACCTCACGGGGCTCCTCACCCTCCTGGGATCCGGGACCCAGGAGGCCCCCGTGCTCCTGGGGCTCGTCGTGGGGGCTTTCCTCTTCGCGGGGGTGGGCCTCCTCCTGCGCCGGCGGGGCACTCGCCTTCTGTGGCCCCTGGGGATCGCCGGCGTCGCGATCACCGGTCTCCTCGCGGCGTACAACAGCGCCTACCCTGTGGCGCCGGATGCCGACCTCGCCCTGCGCTCCCTCCTGTGCGCCAACCTCTCCCTGGTGGTGGCGTTCTCCACGGGACCTTCCGCGTCATCGCGGACGGGGTCCGTCCGGGGCTTCCTCGGCTCCCTCCTCATCCTGGGCGGCATCCCCACCCTGGTCATCGCCGTCTCCGCCGGCATCTACCTCGCCTCGGATTACAGTGGCCTGGGAGAGACGCTCCTCGCCGCCGAGGGACTCGGCGCCCTCCTCCTCGTCCTCCTTGCCCTCCGGAGCCGCTGGGGGAGAGGGAGACCCGTCCTGGTCCCCACTGGCTCCCTCGTGGTGCCCCCCCCACCCCGTTTCCGGTTGCGCGCCCGCGTTCCCCTGCGGGGGAGGGCGCTCTCCGTCGCCCTCGCCATCTTCCTCGCGGGGTTCACGGTGCTCTCCACCGCGGGTCCGTCCGCGGCGGCCCTTCCCCCGGCGGGCGGACCCGCTCCGGCGGGGGCTTTCCGGACCCCCATCCGGCATGTGGTGGACATCCTCATGGAGAACCATGCCTTCGACAACCTCTTCGGGACCTATCCGGGAAATTCCTCCGGGGCCCTCTCCCCCGGCGGGCCCAACCTCACCGTCCCCAACGGGCTCTATTCCGTCCCCACCCCCTGGCCGGTCCACCCGGTGCCGGAGGGGACCTATTCCACCCCGGATCCCGTCGAGGGGTACACCGCGTACCATGAGGATTGGAACGGGGGGAAGATGAATGGGTTCCCCGAGGGATCCGGTCCGCCGTCGATGACCTACTACACCCGGAGCCAGATGGCCCCCGAATGGGTCTGGGCCGAGGAGTACTCCCTCGCGGACCGCTATTTCGCGAGCGCCCTCAGCGAATCCGATCCCAACCGCCTCTACAACCTCGCGGGCGCTTCCCCGGTCCTCAACGATTACGGTCCGCCCCCGTACCTCCCCTTGAGCGACTCCATCTTCTCCGAGCTGGACGCGTACAACGTCTCGTGGGGATACTACGTCCAGGACCCCGCCGAGGGGCTGGGGACCCTCGAGGACTTCTGGGGCATCGGCACCGTCGCCTCCCACATCGGGAGCTTCTCGGACTTCACCGGGGAACTCCGCAACGGGACGCTCCCCGCCGTCACCTGGCTCATGCCCGTGGACGGGGGGGCGGGGAGCCTCTATAGCCAGGGGCCCCCCGGGAGCGTCCTCTCAGGGGAGATGTGGCTCCTCCATTTCCTCGACGAGATCATGGAGAGCCCCGCCTGGAACTCCACCGCCATCTTCCTCACCTATGACGAGGGAGGGGGCTTCTACGACCCCGTCCCCCCTCCCGTGGTGGACGGGGAGCAGCTGGGCCAGCGGGTGCCCATGATCCTCATCTCCCCCTACGCCAAGGAGGACTACGTCTCCCACACGGTCCTGAACCATGCCTCCGTCCTCGCCTTCGTGGACTACAACTGGGGGCTTCCCGCCCTGAACCCCTTCGTCGCCTCCTCGGACCTCCCCCTGGACATGCTCTACCTGGGCACCGCCGGGAATCCCCCGGGCCCGCGGCCTCCGCTACCGCTCACCGCCGCCATGGGGTTCCCGGTCCCCGCCACCGTACCGTTCCCCGCGCCTCCGGTCCCGGGCCCCAACCTGTCCTCGCTCTTCCCGCAACCGCTCCAAATCCCTCCGGATCAGCTCCCCTATCCCCGGATGGGTGCGAGCAACACCACCCTCGCCTCCCTGGGTGCCCCGGTCTACCTGCACCAGGACGTCGCGTTCACGCCCTGGCCCGTCTCCCGACCTTTCCTGGGGGTCGTCGGGGCCCTGGAGCTCGTGGGGTTCCTCGCTCTCCGCCG
>JAJZYH010000003.1 GCA_021798195.1 Thermoplasmata archaeon | reverse complement strand
GACCCCCAGGAGGAGGATCCCGGAGATGGCGAGGAACGGGGGATCAAACCCCGAGAGCGGCCCCTGGTAGAACTCGGGAGCCGGGAACGAGGCCGACGCGAGGCCCAGGAGGAAGAGGAGGGCTCCCCCGGAGGTGGTCACCCAGGAGAGGGTGGCGGCCCGCAGGCCGGGGATTGCAGGGCCCGGAGAGGCGGGGGAAAGGGGTCCCGGGCCGGACGGGCTCACCATGCCCTCCCCAGGCATCCCGCCCTCATGTGAGTTGGGGTGGAGCCCACAATGGGGCCGAGGATTCCGGCGTACGCGGGAGGAGGTCACTGGGTGGTCCGCCCCCGCCGGGGGGTGGCTCCGTCGGGCGTCATACCATGGAGCCGAGGCAAGCCGTGAGACCCCGCCCCGCGCGCCCGGGCCCGGATGGGACTCCCGATAACTTCGGGAACGCTCCGGGGACGCCCGCCCCCGGACGCATCCCCCGGGGCTGCCGAGATCACCTCGCGGGCCGCGCCCAGCCTTCCGGCCCGCCCCCAAGGGGAGCGGTGACATCCATGGAGAACCCGGATCCGGATGCCTCGGCCGCGCGGTACAGCACATCCCCCACCAGGGTCTCCTCCCATGCGGCCCCGGTGTTGATGAGGATCCGTGTCGTGCTGCCATCGCGGAGCGCACCGAGGTCGGCCTCCGCGGCGAGGGGACGGAGCTTTCCCCGCCGGTCCGTCGGCTCGAACCACGTGCCGCTCCCGGCCGCCTGCTCCACGCTGTCGGTCCAGACGCGGGAGGCCGCCTCGAGGATACCGGACCCGAGCTCCGGACGCCGGTAGGCGCTGATGCTCAGGAGGAGGCGGGGTCCCGGCAGCATGGGGGCCGTGAGGACCGGAGCCGTGGCGCTGGTGGCAAGGGCCACCGCCTCCGACTCCCGGCACACGCCGGACGCCTCCGTGGCGAGGTGCACGGGGAAGCGCAACGTGTGCTCCGCCCAATCCCGGAACTCCGTCCGGTGGCCCGGGTCGGGGCTCCAGGCCCACACGGACTCGAGCGGGAGCGCCGCGACGGCACAGGCGAGGATCTCCCGGGCCTGCGTGCCCGTTCCCAGGAGGCCCAGCCGACCAAGGTCCGGCTGGGCGAGGTGAAGGGCCGCCACGGCGGCTGCCCCGGTCCGGAGTCGGCCCAGAAGCCGTCCCAGGAAGACCGCCCGGAGCTCCATGGTGGAATGCCGGTAGAGGGCCACCACCTGTTCCCCCCGGTCGGAACCGTCCCCGCCGGCGAGGTAGGCACGGAATCCCAGGAGGTCCTGCCGGGGAAGGGTGGCAGCCAGCCAGGCCACCGAGACCCCCGCGGCGTCCCAGCGGATGCGGGGGTAAAGGGAAATCTCTCCCCTTGCGTCGGCCTGGAATCCGGCCTCGAGGATTTCCACCGCCGCACGCCGGTCCATGAGGCGTTCCACGTCCGCATCCCCCAGGATCCGGGTCATCGGGGGAAGGATCTCGCTGGGGGGGATAACGGTCTCCGTTCACGAAGTACAGGAACTGCGCACGGGACGCGGACTTCCCTGCGCGCCCTCCGGATGGTTCCGCTCCCGCCTCACTTGGGATCGCGGGCCATGGATACCACGGGTCCTCCGGCAGATGGTCGGGGAGCCGCAGGGCGCTGCCCCCGCAGGTAGGAGAGGACCGCCGCGAGGGCGAGGGCGACGGCCGCCGCTTCGAGGGCCACCTTGAGGCCCCCGAGGAAGGCCACGGAGACACCCCCCACCAGGGAGGAGGTTCCCAGGAAGACCTCGAAGGCCACCGCCCGGGGGACCGCGAGGGTGGCCACGGAGATGGTGAGGACAAAGCTCCCCAGGGTACCCAGGTTGCCCAGGGCCCGGGCGAGCCCTGAGACGGACCCGTAGGACTCGCGCCGGGCGCTCCCCATGATGGCGCTGTTGTTGGCCGGATAGAAGAAGGACGTGCCGATGCCGCCCACGAGGGCGACGCCGGCCACGAGGAGGAGGGGAGAGTCCGAGGTGAACACCAGGGTGGCGTAGAGGAGCACCGCCACCAGCATCACGGAGATCCCCAGCGTGGCGGGGAGCCGCGGGCCCTGTCGGTCGCTCAAGCGTCCGGTGAACGGGGCGAAGAAGCTCGCGAGGACGTACCCCGGGACGAGGAGGAGGGACGCGTCGAGGGGTGAGAGCCCCCGGATCCCCTGGAGGTACATGATGACCAGGAAGCTCACCGAGAGGTAGCCCAGGCTCTGGAAGAAGCTCGCGCCCAGGGAGTAGCTCAGGAGGCGCTCCCGGAAGAGCCCGAGGTCCAGGGTGGGGTTCGGGTTACGTCGCTCGGTCCAGAGGAAGAGCCCGAGGAGGGCGAAGCCGCCCCCCACGAGCCCCAGATCGAGGAGGGGGTTGGGCAGGGCCACTGCCTCCGTGGCCCCGTAGGTGATGAGGGTGAGGGCGACTCCCAAAAGGAGCATCCCCCGCACATCCACCCGGGACCGGACCCGGGTGGGGTCCCGAAGGGTCCGGATCCCCAGGGGGACCGCCACGATCCCGATGGGCACGTTGAGGAAGAAGATGTAGCGCCAGCCCACCAGCGTGGTGATGATCCCGCCCAGGACGATCCCCACCGTGGCACCGGCGCTCCAGCCCAGCGTGGTGTACCCGAAGGCCTTCCCCCGGGACTCGGGGGGGAAGATGTCGGCCACGATGGCCCCGGAGTTGGCCGCCATGAGCGAACCCCCCACGGCCTGGACCACCCGGAACCCGATGAGGGAGTACGCGTCAGGGGCAAGGGCACAGAGAAACGAGCCCGCGGTGAAGACGGCGAAGCCGGCGTTGAACATGCGCGACCGCCCGTAGACGTCCCCGATGCGCCCCAGATGCACCGTGAGGACCGCGGTGAGGAGGAGGTAGACCAGGATGGTCCAGATCATCACGTCGAGGCCTGCATGGAGGTCCCCCGCCATGGTGGGGAGGGCGAGGAGGACGATGGTGGTGTCGATGGCCACCATGAGGGTCCCCAGGACGATGACCGCCAGGGCGGCGCGCTGCGTCCGGTCCACGGGGGCCTCCGAGCCCCGAGGTCAAGATAAGCCTCCCCCGTGGGCTACAGAGGCTCGTGCGAGAGACATCATGTCACTATATACTATTGTCATAACCTATATACATCAACTCAAAATTGGGGGGGTCGAGGAACCATGGGAGAGACGCGAACCGCCGAAGCCCGGACATCGGCCGAATCCGTGAGCGGAGCCATCCTGCAGCCCCTGGATGAGACCCGGGTGCGCAGCTTCCACGTGCGCACCATCCTGGTGGCGGGGATGGGCTTCTTCACCGACGCCTACGACCTCTTCGTCATCGGGCTCATCGCGGCCCTCTTCGCCTTCTACCAGCCCTTCGCCATCCAGGGGACGCTCTTCAACATCACCCTGGGGGGTGCCACGGCGGCGGTCACCGGGATCGGGCTCATCAGCGCGGCGGCGATCTTCGGCGCCGCCGTCGGACCGTTCATCTTCGGTCGGCTCGGCGACCGCCTGGGTCGCAAGACCATCTACGGCATCGAGATGCTCATCCTGGTGGTGGGCGCCATCGCCTCCTCGCTCGCCTGGAGCTTCGCGAGCCTCGTGCTGTTCCGGTTCATCGTGGGGGTCGGGATCGGCGGGGACTACCCCATGAGCGCCACCATCATGAGCGAGTACGCCAACGTGCGGAACCGGGGCCGCCTGGTGGGCACGGTCTTCGCCATGCAGGGGTTCGGACTCCTCGCGGGCGTGGTCCTGGGCATCGGGCTCCTCATGGCCTTCCCCGGGAGCCTCGACCTGGTCTGGCGGGCCCTCCTCTTCGCGGGCGCCATCCCCGCCGCGGCGGTGTACCTCTACCGGCGGCGTCTCCCGGAGACCCCGCGCTTCAGCCTGCACGTGCAGGGGAAGGCCCGGGAGACCGCCCGGGTGGTGGGGACCCTCACCGGGAGCCAACCCGCTGTCTCCCGGGAGCTCGCTCCCCGGCGGCTGAGCTACGGCCAGCTCCTGAAGAACTACTGGATGATCGTGGTGGGGACCGCGGTGAGCTGGTTCCTCTTCGACATCTCCTTCTACGGGACCGGGATCTACTCGGCCACCCTCCTGAGCTCGCTGAGCCTCGCCTACGCCCCCCACATGACGGCGCTCCAGCACCTCATCACCGCGGAGCAGTACAACGCCATCATCGCCCTCATCTTCACCATCCCCGGCTACTGGATTGCCGTGGCCACCATCGACCGGCTGGGGCGCAAGACGCTCCAGGTGCTGGGCTTCGGGGTGATGGCCCTCGCGTTCCTCGTCCTGGGCCTGGTGCCGGGCATCATCGCGCTGGGCGCCCCCTTCGTGATCATCTACGGGATGACGTTCCTCTTCGGGAACATCGGGCCCAACACCACCACCTTCGTCCTGCCCACCGAGCTCTTCCCCACCGACGGGCGGACCACCGGGCACGGCATCGCCGCCGGGTCCGGGAAGATCGGGGCGGCGGTGAGCACACTGCTCTTCCCCACGCTCATCCTGCTCTGGAAGGCCGCCGGGCTCATGCTCTTCCTGGCCGGGGTGGCGGCGGTGGGCGTTCTGGTGACCCTCCTGTTCCTCCGGGAGACCAAGCAGAGGACCCTGGAGGACGCCTCGCGCGAGTGGGACGCCCAGCGCCTCGCGGCCGCGGAACGATCCCCCGCCGTTGCGTCGTCCCTCATCGGGGATGACTAGGAGGTCGACGAGGGATCCTCCCCCCGGGGCGGGGGGGGAGCCGGTGGCCCTCCCAGAAGGCCTCTTCACGGCTTGCGGGAAGCGCCCAGGGACACCTGCCCCTGCGACCGGGCCACCGTCTCGGGTTCCACCGCGCGGTTGATGGTGATCTCGTTCACCACCGAGAGCAATCCCAGGGCCTGGATCAGGTTCGACCCGATCCGCTGCACCGAGGCGGCCGTGGCGGCATCCCGGATCCGGTGGACGATGGCCTTGAGGAGAGCCAGGTTCCCCGGGAGGTCCTCCTCGATGCCGTTCAGGGTGTCGTTGGCCTGGACCACGGAGAAGTGCGTGAACGCCTCCGTGGTGCTCCCGAGGCGCGCCTCCAGCTTCTGGAACAGGCCGTCCAGATCCGCGAGAGGACCCGGGGGAAGCCCCCGAAGGGAATCGAGGGGTCCCCCGAGTTCCAGCCCGATGTCCGCGAGGAGGTCCCCCACCTCCTCGAGCATCTTCACCACGACACGGTAGCCGATCTGGTAATGGTGGCTCTCCACGCCGATCTCCCGGGCCACCTGGAAGTCGTCGGAGGCGATGAGGAGCTGGCGGACCATGAGGAGGTAGAGGCGGTCCACCTCCTCCTCCTGCCCCGGAAGGTCCGCGAGCGCCCGGGAATCCCGGCGGGAGAGAGCCGTTCGGCACGACCGGATCTCCGCCGCGAGGAGGCGCACCAGCTGGTCCAGGATCCGGGAGAGAGGGTAGCGGGTGGGGTCCACGAAGTTCTGGACGTCGACCTCCTCGGGGGATTCGGCCACGACGCTCATCCCCAGCAGTCGGGAGGCGAGTCCCCGGATCTCCTGGCGCTGGGATTCCGGGAGGCCCCCACGGGCCACGATCCGCACATGGTCCTGGCCCACCACGTAGGAGCCGATGAGGAGGCGGGGGAGGAGGCGGGGCGGGAGATCGGTGGCCTCGATCCGCAGGGGCTCGGGCACCGGGAGGCGCCCGGGGTCCGTGGTGGCCAGGGAGATCTCGAGGCGCCCTCCGCCCAGGTCGACGAAGCGTAGCGGCGTCCCCGCCTGGACGTTCATGGCGTCGGTCCAGGACTTGGGCAAGGTCACCGCAAGGGACGAGCCCCCCGTGCGTTGGGCACGTCGGGTGGCCCCCGGCTCGCGACCGGCCCCCTCCTCCCCGTCGCGCTTCGGAGGCATGCCGGACCCATACCCGCCGACCTAAATGATTCATTGTGCACCCCAGCCCGGTGCGGGACCGGATGTGAGGGGGCTCTCCGGACACTCCTTACGGTCCGGAGGTGAAGGGGAAGGAGTCCCATCCCCATGGTCCTATCGGGTCCCAAGGACCCACGGAGGAAACATGAGCGCGATGAATGTGGGGGTGAGTGCGGCGACCGGTATCCCGGAGACGGCCACGGCGTTCCGGGTCTCCTCGGTCGCGGAGACGGAAACCGGTCGGGCGGTGCGGGTGCTCTCGGCGACCCGGATCCTGTTCGGGGCGATCTTTCTCTTCGACGGGATCCTGAAGTGGGTGCTCTTCGCCACGGGGCAGATGCAGGGGGTCGTCGACGGGGAGTTCTACACCCCGGCGTGGCTCACCTCGAACTGGGCCCTCTTCGGGACCCTCGTGGGGCTGGGGGAGACCTTCGGAGGGCTCTTCCTCCTCCTGGGCATCTTCCAGCGGCCAGCGGCCCTCTGGAGCGCCCTCGTGATGGGGTTCATCTGGGCGTTCGGTGGCTTCGGAGGCTACCCCGCCGCCATCGGGGCATCCTGGAGCACCGCAGGGTACACGGACCTCGGGGGGGACCTCATGCTGGCCCTGGTGTTCCTCGTTCTGGTCTTCGCCCCCTACGCCTACGGGCTGGCGAAGGTCTGGAAGCTGCGGGAACGCTTCTCCAGGGAGAGCTGGAGGGACCGGGCGCTCCGGGCCCTGTTGACCTGAAGCCGCGGAGAGTACCGGGGCGGGGTCCCTCTACCCCGCCCCGGGGGAGTTGGTGGGAGGCAACCCCCGGGGGCATCCCGATGACCCCCGGATCCTTCGGAGCCCTCGGAAGAGGTTCCGGGGGGGTGCTACCCCGTCGTCAGCGGAGGGGGCCCGGGGGCGAAAGCCCCCCGGCGACGGGCGATCCGGCTCGGGGGGACGAGCGTCGAGGACGTGGGGTCTCCGCGAACCCCCAGAGGGAGAGGATCCTCTCCTCCGGGTATCCGAAGGGGAGGAAGAGGGTCGCGAAGCTGCGCGCCAGGAGGCGGACATAGGAGGGGACGTGGTACGGCTCGTCTCCCCCGAGGAGTTCCCGGGCCACCGCGCCGGGACGTTCCTTCCGGGGTCCCTCGTCGAGGAGGAGGTAGGAGACCTCCTCCCCGGGCCCCCGGGAGATCCCGTGGGACCGGAGCTGCCGGAGCGCCAGGGTGGTGGGGGACACGACCCGGTACTCCTCCAGCGCATGGGTCACCCGGTGGGTGAGGAGGAGGTCCTCCCGGGGCCACGTGCCCCGCGCCAGGAGACGGGCGTATCCCCCGCCCCGGGCCACCAACCGCGGGAGCATCGCCCGGAACTCGTGCCCGTCCCGGGCGTGGGAGAGGGCCTCCAGGGTCCCCTCCTGGATGCGCTGGACGAACCGGCAGACGTCGTGGCGGCGCACCTCCAGTCCCCGCACCTTGAGCTCCCCGCTCTCGTAGAGGCCGTAGTAGCGGTTGGCCACCCCGAGGCCGTGCCTCGCGTGGGGGAGGAAGACGATCCACCGGTACCGCCCCTCGTACCCCAGGGGAAGCCCCGTCCGCCGTTCGATGGCGTCCGAAAGCTCCCCGGGATCCCCGCCGGGAGGGGGCGCGAGCCACAGGGAATCCACGATCCCGTGGACCACCTGCCATCCCCGGTCCCGGACGAACCGGGACACGTCCACCAGGAGGTCCCGGGCGTAGGCGTTGATGGCCTCGTGGCACTCGATGCGGCCGAAGGGGGCGTTGCGGTACCCCTGGTACCCGAAGCTGGTCACCAGGACCCATTTCCACGCCTTCACCAGCTGGTCGTAGCGGTCCCGGACCTCCCCCGAGGTCTCCTGCTTGCGTCGCTTGAAGTAGCGGCGCCGGGCGAGGAGGGGACGCAGGACGCGGGGCACCAGGCCCTCCCGGAGGAGGCAGGAGTGGTACCCCAGCCCGGGGACCTGCCGGGAGCTCCCGGGGCAGCAGGGGCAATTGAGGGTCTCCAGGGAGAGGTTGTGCGTCACCATGAGGGAGGGGAAGAGGGAGGCGAAATCGAACTCGTCGACCCCCTCCACGAGCCCCACGGGCGGGGTGAGGATGAACCCGCCCCGGTCCGCCGCGAGGAGGTCCGCCGCGCTCTTCTCCTCCTCGGGGAGGTTCTTCTTCCAGGGGATGTGGACCCCCTCCTTCCGGGCCTCGAGGACCTCCAGGGCGGAGAAGACGGTCCCCGGGGATTGGCGCACCACCACGGGAAGCCCCAGGCGGGAGAGGCGGCTCGTGTCCAGGAAGCCCGCGAGACCCACGTCGTCCACGAACCGCTCGTCCATGTCGAGATGCAGCCGGCCCGCGAGGTGGTGGGCGGGGGTCCGGTAGAGGATCCGCCCATAGCTCTCGAAGACGGTTCCCCGCCGGTCCAGCCGGAAGGGGACCCCTTCGCGGCCCAGGAAGAAGGTGGACTCCGTGAGGCCGTGGGCCTGGGCCCTCCGGTAGAGGTGGGGGACGTGGAAGGAGTCCCCTCCCCGGGTGACGAGGACGTCCGGGTCCTGCCGCCGGAGCTCCCGGAGGAGGTCCAGGAGGGTATCCCGCTCCGATTCGGCCTCCACCTCCACCTCCCCCAGGCGGACCCACCGCACCGGGACCTCCGGGCCCGGGACCCGGCACGGCCCCTCCCGGTCCGTGCCCACCTCGAGGGGAGCGATGGAGAGCGGGGGTGGAGCGTACTCCAGCGCGTCGGGGGGCTCCGTGGCCACCACCTCCGCCCCGCTCCAGGCCACCGGGGCCAGAGGGTAGAGGTCGCGCTCCCCGTAGTACGTCTGGACGGGGGAGAGATCCACGTCGTAGAGGGTATAGGTGATGAACCCTCCCCGGGAGTCCACCTCCCGGGCCAGAGGGACGCGCGCCCCGTGGGGGACCGGCACCACCGCCAGGGCGGGATGGGTGCGGGCGGGATCCTCGAAGAGGCTCGTGCGGATCCGGACCCTCTCCACCGAGGCCACGTCCTCCCGGGGGGCGAGGGCCTCCCCCAGCGTTCCCAGGGAATCCTCGGGGCCGGTCACGTAGAACGGCGGGGCGTAGGGCACCGTCACGGAGCGTACCTTCCCGGTGGCCCCCTCTTTGAGCCAGAGCCGCACCCCGTCCCCCGAGGGGGTGGAATGGGCGTCCAGGAGCCATCCTCGCGGCATGGGAGCCTCGCCACGGGAGGCGGGGGACTCAAGACCTCCGGGGAGAGGGGATGAAACACCCCGGGGGAGGGCGTTTCTCCCGGTGCCGCCCGGGGGAGAGGGGACCGTCCCGGCCCGTCTCAGAGCGACCAGGTCCCGATGCGCTTGGGGAAGAGGGAGGTCTCCGCCACATCGGAGAGCCCGCCCAGCCATCGGACCAGCCGCTCCACCCCGATCCCGAATCCCGCGGAAGGAGGGAGTCCCGCCTGCGCGGCCTCCACGTACCAACGGAACTGCTCCACGCTCTGACCCTTCGCGTGGATCCTCCGGAGGATGGCGGGGAGCTCGAACTCCCTCTCCCCTCCGGAGAGCGCCTCGCCGTAGCCTTCGGGATAGATGAGGTCCATGTCCCGGAGGACGCCCGGGCGCGCGGGGTCCTCCCGGTCGTAGAATTCCCGCTCGGGGAGCGGGATATCCACCAGCCAGAACGGGGTGGGACTCTCCCGGGAGAGGGCCATCTCGAACTCGGGGCCGTGCTCCGCGCGGGCCGCTCGCCAGTCCCGTCGCGGGAACGGCGGGGAGAGGACGGGGAGCCTCCGCCCCAGCTGGGCAAAGGTTCTCCGGGCATGCTGCGCCAGGTGGTCCACCACGTGCGTGAGGGCCCGCTCGGCGAGGGTCATCACCTCCTCCCGGTCCGCGTCCCGCACCTCCACGTCGACCTGCGTGAACTCCACCAGGTGACGGCCCGTGGACGATCGCTCCCGGGGCTCGAACCGCAGGTTGGGGGAGAAGACGAAGACCCGGGGGAACGCCCGCATGGCGAGCTGCTTGTGGAAGATCATGGAGCGGGTCAGTTGGAAGGGCTGGCCGTAGTAGTCCACCGTGGGATCCGCCACAGGGTGGTTCAAGGGATCCGTCACCGGGGCCACCAGGACGGGGGCGATCTCCACGAACCCCTCGCGGTGGAAGAACTCGCCCAGGGCCCGGCGCACCTCCGAGCCCAGGCGGACCCCCGCCCGGACCCGGGGGTGGTCCATGTGGGAGAGCGCCCCGCGCACCCGGGCATCCTCCGGTGCGGAGGGAACATCCCCCGAGGCTCCCGACGGAAGGGACATGGAACCCAGGAGGTGGACGGTGAAGATTAAAGTGTCCGATCGAATCCCGTCAATTTGACGTTATATGGTAAGAGGTGGGAGTCATTCCAACATAATGTCGGACCTCGACGAGGTCGACCGGAGGCTCCTCGCCGCGCTCGCCGACGATGCCCGGGCTCCCCTCGCCCGCCTCTCCCGGCGCCTGGGCGTCCCACGGGTGACCCTCCTCGATCGGATGCGGCGCCTGCGGGAGCGGGGGATCCTCCGGGGGTTCACCATTCGGGTGGACCATGGGCGCCTGGGTCGGGGGACGGTGGCGTATGTCCTGGTCCGGTTCGAGCGGACCGGCCGGGTCACCCAGCGGGACCTCGCCCACCGGGTGGGGGACCTTCCCGGCGTGGAGGCGGTGGAGATCATCGCGGGGGAATGGGACCTCCTGCTCAAGGTGCGGGGGGCGAGCCTCGAGGACCTGGGCCGCCTCGTGATCGACCGGCTCCGGGAGCTCCCGGGGATCTCCGCCACCGTGACGCTCCCCTCCTTCAGCACCGTGAAGGAGGGCGGAGCGCCTCAGGCCCCGGGCATGTAGCGGACGATGAGGTCCTTGAAGACGTCGGTCACGTCCTCGCACCGGTCGGTGATGACCTCGAGGCGTTCGTAGAAGTCCTTCATCTTGATCACCTCGAGGGGATCCCGGGTCCCGGTGAAGAGCATCTCCAGGCGGTCGCGCAGGAGGTCGTCGGCCTCGTTCTCGATCCGGTTCACCTCCACGATGGCCTTCTGGAGGGTCTCGGTGCGTCCCTCGAGGAGCTCGTCGAGGGCATCCACCCCCACGGCCACCTGGGCCACGCACTCTTCCACGAGATCCGCGAAGCGGGCGAGCCCCTCGTCCCCGTCCACCAGGTGGTAGGTCTTCACCCGGGCCGCCACCCCCTCGATCCCGTCCATGATGTCGTCGAGGTGTCCCGTAAGGGAGCCCACGTCGGACCGCACCGTGGCCCGCATCCGCTTGTTGTTGAGGTTCACGAAGACCTTGTGGACCTCCTCGTCGGCCTGGTGCTCGATGGCCCGGATCCGCGCCACCCGGATCCCCTGCTCGAATCCGGGGCGGGTGAGGAGCTCCTTGAGCTCCGCGGTGCCCAGCCGCAGGTAGGAGGCGAGGGTATCGAGCTGCGTGGAGAACCGCTCCACCACGAGGGTGAGCTCGTCCTCCCGGGAGACGTCCTCGAGGCTACGGCCCGCGGGCTCGGGGATCACGGCGAGGGTGATCACGAACCCGAGGAACGCGAAGAGGCCCAGGAGGGCGAAGGTGCCCGGGAGGTGCAAGAGCGGCGTCAACGTGGGGAAGAGGAAGGTGACCAGGGCCGCCCCCAGCTTCCCCGAGGCGGCGGAGATGCCGTGCCCCCGGCCCCGGAACTGGGTGGGGTAGACCTCGCTGGGAAGGACGAAGGTGGTGGTGTTGGGACCCATGTTGGTGAAGAAGAAGGTGACGGCGTAGATCCCGAAGATGGCGGCCACGTACCCCCCGAGGGAATCGTAGAGCGTGGAGAGGAGGAAGAAGGCGAGGGCCATGACCCCGAACCCCACGTACTGGAGCGCGCGTCGTCCCAGGCGATCGATGAGGGCCACCGCGGCGAAGTAGCCGGGGATGGAGGCCACGAGGGTGATGAGGATCTGCCCCTCGGCGAGGGTCATGAGGTAGGGATGGATGGCCCGGGAGCTGTTGGCGAAGCCGATCCCGGTGAGGATGATGGGGTTGAAGATGTTGGTGGAGTAGAAGGTGGTGTCCACCAGGAACCAGGATGCCGCGGTCCCGAAGAGAAGCGGGGCGTACATCGTGAGGAAGCGGGAGAAGGGGACCCGGGAGGGCTCCGTGGTGCGGGGGGCCGGCCCCGGGGCCACCCGCTCCCCGGTCACCGTCTCCACGGTCTTCGCGGCTTCCGCGACCTTCCCCTCCACGGTGAGGGAGAAGCGGGGCGTCTCGGCGATCCGGGTCCGGAAGTAGATGGTGAGGACCGCGGGCACCGCTCCCAGTCCCAGGATGATGCGCCAGCTCAGGTCCAGGGCCGCCACGGATCCCGACGGGAGCGCGAGGAGGACCCCGAGGGTGACGAGGGCCCCCGCCAGGAGGCCGGCCCCCTGCATGGCGAACACCGTGGCCACCTGGCGCCCCCGGTTCCGCACGTTGGCGTATTCGCTCATGATGGTGGCGGAGAGCGGGTAGTCCCCTCCCACTCCCATGCCCAGCACGAAGCGCCAGATGGCGAGGACGAGGAGCGTGTCGAGGCCGAAGGCGGGGACCGAGAGGGCGCTCCCCACCGCGGCCACCGCCATCACCGAAAGGGTGAGGGCGTACACCTTCTTCCGGCCCAGGCGGTCGGCGAGGTATCCGAACAGGAGCTGCCCCGCCACCGCCCCGAAGAGGGCGGTGGCCGCCACGGCGGCGCCCTCGTAGCCGGGGACCTTGGTGCTCCCGTAGTAGACGTAGCCCAGCATGGGCAGGACGAGGGAGATGACGAAGAGATCGTAGGCGTCGGAGAAGAAGCCCATCCCCGCCACCACCACGGTGCGCCAGTGGTAGCCGCGGGTGCGGGAGCGGTCCAGGGTGGCGAGCAATCCCTGGGGAGGGGAGGAGGCGTTCGTGGGTCGCAGGGGGGGAGACGGCCCAGCCATACGCCCGGGGCGTTCTTGGGTAGGTATAGAACCCTTCCGGGGGCTCTATAGAATCTATAGACGAATGTACCTCATCGGAATCAGCGCGCACGCCCGGGGAGATCGGTCCCGGAGGATTGCGCCGGTTCGCTCGTGTGGCTGCGCGGAGGCGAGGGGATCCGGGGCCCGAGGCGGTAGTACTTCCCCCCGTGGTAAACCAGGGGCGACCGGTCCTCGTCAGAGTAGGCCGTGAGCACCTCCCCCACGAACGCCACGTGGTCCCCCGTGGGAAACTCGGAGACCACGCGGCATTCCAGGTTCGCCACGGCCCCCTCGATGAGGGGAGCGTGGATGTAGCGGGAGGGGAAGGTGGGGAAACGGGCGAGAGACCACTTGGAGGGACCCTCCCGGAGGGAATGATTCCCCGCCACGTGGGCCAGGTGCGCCTGCTCGTCGGAGCAGTAGCTCAGACCGAATTCGCCCGAGCGACGCAGGAGATCCAGGGTCGCCCGCTGGTACCCCACGAAGACCGCCACCAGGTACGGTTCCAGCGAGACCCGGAGGGACCACTCGGCGGACATGACGTTCACCACCCCATCAAAAGCAGTGGTCACCAGGGCCACGCTCGACGTGGACCGGCGTTGCGCTCCCGAGATCCCCTCCATCCGCATGCGAGCGACTCCCGTCTGGGGAAGCCAACGTGGCCGGAGACGCATGAAGCTGACTCCCGGAGGGGAGAAGTGCAGGGAAGGTCCCCGGACCGCTCGGGGAAGCGGCGCGCGGCGGAAACCCTTCCTCGAGGCCGCTCTAAGGCCGTGCACCCAGAGGGCATGCGAACCCTCCCGGAACCCTCAAGGACCCAGCGCATGACCCCGTCCGTTCCTTCCGAGGACCAAAGGACAAGATTGGATCGAGCACCGTGGTGGCGCCAGCCCGGCCACGGTCCATTGGGACCGGGTGGGCTAAATCCATTGACCTCGGGGAACCCGCCGTGTGTGGGGAAACCGCCCTTGGCCCGACGGATCGGAGGACTTGGAGGATGCTCCTGGGGGGATTTGAACCCCCGTCCGCGGGTCGAAGGCCCGCTATCCTTGACCGGGCTAGACTACAGGAGCGCCTCCGGAGAACCCGAGGTCACGGTCCGTCGCCGGTTCTTGACCTTTACGCCTGAGGCAGCGGGATCCAAAAATTCCCAGGGGTCCCCCGGGAATCCGGGGACGGACGAGCGGGTTGCGGATGCCCGAAATCATCCGTCTCCCGCCTTCCGTCACCGCATCACCTCTCTTCCGGCACGGAAGGACGGCCACGAGCACCGTCGGATCGCGGAGAAAGTTCCCTCTACGTTCGCCCCGGGCCGATCCGTTTCATGGAACGCCCGAGGGTGGGGTGGTGGCGAAGGGCCCTCCTCCGCCCGGCGGGACGGCTCACCGGCAGCCCATCCATCGGATCGAAGCCACGGTGGCATCGGTCCGGGCGCTGACCCATGCGGGGTTCGCGAAGGAAGGTACCCGAAGACAAGCCCGGCTCCGGGGCTCGTCATGGCTCAACTCCGATCTCTACGGGCTATTCCGACCCGAGTGGGAGGAGCCGACTCGACGCCGCCGGAGAGGCGCAGGGGGGCGGACCCGGTCCATTGGGGGCGGATGGGAGCCCTCCCGAGGCATTTCCCACCGCGGTTCTCTCGCGGCCGCCCCCGGGAGCCTCCCCCTGGTTTCGGACGTGGGAGAGAGGAGGCGGTGACGGCCACCGTGGAGACAGGTGAGAAAGGAAGGGAAGACTCGGGGAGGTTTCGTGACACGGTGCAAGGGGATCCGTGGGGCGTGTCACGTTTCGCGTTCCCCGCAGGAAGGCGGGAGTCGACGCGAAGGCGGTCCCTAGGGCACTCTGGAGGATCCGGTCCCGGGGGCCCATCTCGATTCGTAGATCTCCTGGTGGTTGGGGGATTCGGGGAAGGACCAGCGGGTCCTCAGGTGCAGGGTCAGCGTGGGCACGGCGGCGCGGAGATCCTCTTCCAGCTGGCGGTGGAGACGTTCCGGAGCGGTCCCTTCGGCGAGGGGGACCACGCTGCGCCACTGGACCGGATGCGTCACGCCCGGATGCGGTCGAGGCGTGTAGTCCCAGGAGACGGGCCACCGACGGCGGAGCACCTCCTGGATCGCCTCGATGGCCGCACTGGAGAGGGCCGGATCGGAATAGACCTCCACCCGCAGTTCCATGGAGTACGAAGGCGTCATGATTGGTTCCCCCTGGGTTCCCCCGGACCCGGAGGGATGGCATAAAGGGGACCCCCCCCGAAGGGGGAAGAACGGACGGAGGCAAACCCCCGCGGATTTCCCTCAGGAAGGGGGAGCCGCACGCGAGCCCCAGGGGAGGGAAAGGCGCGCCTCGAGGCGGGAGCGGACGGCGGGCCATTCCGAGTCCAGGATGCTGTAGAGAACGGAATCCCTGAGGTGCCCGTCGGGGAGGCGGATGTGGTGGCGCAGGACCCCTTCCCGGACGGCACCCAGCTTCTCGATGGCCCTCTGGGAGTGCCCGTTCCGCACGTCGGTCTTGATCTGCACCCGCACCACCTTCTCCTCCTCGAAGGCGTACTTCAGGAGGAGGTACTTGGACTCGGGGTTCACCGGGCTCCCCCAGAGATCGGGAGGGATCCACGTCCCCCCGATCTCCACCGAGCGGTTCGCCCGGTCGATCCCGAGGAAGCGGGTCATGCCCACGGGGCGCCGTTCCGGTCCCGCCAGGATGGTGAAGGGGAGGTCTGTCCCGGCCTCCTGACGACGCAGGAGCTCGGCGATGAGCCCCTCCATGCCCCCGGGAAAGTACTGGGGGCGGTCCCGGAAGTAGGTCCAGATCTCGGGGGCGCGGCCGGCTTCCGTTAGGTCCGCGCGGTGGGTGGGGGAGAGGGGGACGAGTTCGACGTGGATCCCGGGGAGCCGCACCGGCGGCCGGAACCTCAAGGACGGGAGTTCTCCCATGTTCCCAACCCCGCAATAGAACCTTCCGCACTTGAGGGTGTGTCCCCCCGCGGCTCCGGGGGGCGGCTCTATCACGGAAGCGGCTTCGGTTGGAAAGGGGGAGTTAATAGCTTGGAAGGGCGTCCACTGGCGCCGTGAACCCTCCGGAGGGGCCGCGCCCGTCGGATCGAACCCCCGCTCCCGTGGACATGGATCCCGAGGGATGGGCCCAGAGGGCGGATCGGCTCCTCCGGGCCGGGAACTACGAAGGCGCCCTGCGGGTCTACCGATGCATCCGCGCCTTCTACGACCTGCAGGTTCTCATGCAGCGCTCCTCGCGCCGTCATCCCCGGGGGGATCCCTTCTCGGGCGGGGTGGAAGCGCCGGAACCTCCCCGAGAGGAAGGGAGGAGCCGGGAGGGGGCCAACACGCCGGACTTCTTCGCGGACGGCGCGCATCTCCGGGCGGTGCTCTCCGACGAGCTGCGCCGGGCGCTGGACATGATGGACCGCGAAACGCGGGAACGCAGGGCCGGCGCCGGGCGTTCCCCGTGACCATCCCGCAACCTTTAGAGCCTCCCCTTCCCCTCGCGCGGGCGTGGCTCCCGGTCGACGCGCGTCCGGCGCGCGGTACGTGCGCGCCATCGAGGAGGACCGCCGCCGGAAGGATCGCTTCATGGCCACCCAGCCCGAGAGCCCCTTCTCGGAGGCGAACCTCCCCTTCCGGCCCCTCCGCTACTACCCGGTGGATCCGGCGGCCCGGGTGGCCGCCGAGTTCCGTCCCCTGAAGGAGCCCGAGGAGGTCTGGCTCCGGACCAACCGGGACGGGCATGCGTCCATGCGCCGGTTGGGGACGCTCCGGTTCCGCTGGCACGGGACGCCCTGTTCCCTCTCCCTCTTCCACGCGGGGCCCCAGGCGGGGAACGTGGCGTTCCTGCCGTTCCGGGACCGCACCTCGGGGCGGGAGACCTACGGGCCGGGGCGGTACCTCAACGTGGAGCTCCGGACGGGGCGCACCTACGCCCTGGACTTCAACGAGGCGTTCAACCCCTACTGCGCCTACACCGAGGGCTACGAGTGCCCGTTCCCTCCCCCGGAGAACGACCTTCCCGTCGCCGTGGAGGCGGGGGAGAAGGTGTACGACCCCGAGAACAACCCCGCCTCTCCCGAGGAGGCGATCCGCCTTCTCACGGTCCGGTTCCGGGAGCGCGTGGCGGCCCGCCGGACCCCCTAACCCCGACGGGGGGACAGGTGGTCCCGCAGCCCGTCGGCCACCAGGATGAGACCCAGGCCGAAGAGGAGGATCCACAGGGCGGGGAAGACGTAGCCCCACCAGGGGTCGAGCCCGCTCTGGGGAGGTTGCCATCCCCAGGCCCCCAGGGAAAGGATCCAGGTCCACTCCGGGAAGTTGAACGGGCCCAGGAGGGTGGAGTTCATGGGGGAACCCAGTTCCAGCCCCGCGTACTGGAACATGGCCAGGAGGAAGATCACCGTGCTGGCGGTGATGGGGACCTGCGAGAGCACCGGGGTGAAGCTGTTGGGGAGGACGTGGCGGCGCAATAGGTGGGCCGGTCCGGCGCCGCTCGCCCGGGCCGCCTCCACGTAGCTCTCGGTGGCCACCACCCGGGCCCGGGCCCGCACGCTCCGGGCGAACGGGGCCCAGAGGACCGCCACCATGCTCCCCAGGAAGGCATCGGGCCGCAGGCTGGGGGAGAGGCCGGGGATGCCCCCCTGGAAGAGCTCCACGGCCACGAGGGCCACCAGGACGAAGGCAGGGATGGAAAGGAACGCGTCGGTGACGGCCATGAGTCCCTCATCGATGCGGCCCCCGAAGAGGCCCGCCACCCCGCCGAGGCCGAACCCCAGTGCAGCGGTGGGGAGGAGCACCTCGACGAGGGTGAGGAGGTCCCAGGGAGTCCCCTTCACCAGGCCGTGGAGGACGTCGAAGCCCAGGAGGGCGGTCTCTCCGAGGGGGTGCGGGCCGGGGCTCCACGGGACGAGGGAAAGGGTGGGCGGGGACGGGGGAAGGGCGTACAGGTACACGTCGGGGTCCGGCGTGAGGGTCGAGAGGGTGGATCCGAATGCGACGACGGCGTAGAGCGCGACCCCCACGAAGAAGAGCAGGATGGCGGAACCCAGGGCCAGGGTCGGGCGGGTCCACCAGGCGCGGAGGGATTCCCGGAACCGGGCCCTGCGGGGGGCAGGGAGGGACGCCGCGGGGTTCCCGTGGGACTTCCCCAACCTGCCCCGGAGGGGAGGGACGCCGTCGGGAAGGGATTCGGGGAGCGGGGAGAGGTTGGGGGGCAGCGCCGGGAGAGGGAGCTTCCGGCGACCTCGACCGCGGGGGACCGGGAGGCGGCTCCCGTCCCGCCGACGCAGGGGGGAGCGGAGGCGGGGGAGGACGGGAAGGGCCCGGCGGTCCGGGACCCGTGCGAGCCGGGGGTCGAGGGCCCTTGCCACCACGTCGGTGAGGGCGCTCACCCCGATGATGAGGGCGGCCAGGATCACCAGGAAGACCTGGAGGATGTTCCCCACGGGGGTGGCATTGGTCACCACGAGCCCCGGCTGGAACCCGTTCACGGTCTCGTAGAGGAGGTCGTACCCCAGGCCCTGGAAGTTGAACACCACCTCGGTGACGGCCTGGACCAGGACGAAGACGGGGAAGGTCTCCCCGAAGACCGCGACGTAGGTGGGGAGGACCCGGCGGGCCGTGTGGTGCCAGAGGAGGGTGCGTTCGCCAAGCCCCCTCGCCCGCAGATGGGCGAGGTTCGCGGCCTCCTTCTCGTCGGCGGTGGCGAGGCGCAGGTAGCGCAGGAAGATCCCCAGGAATCCCAGCGAGAGCAGGGACGCGGGCAGGAGCACCTCGAGCCAGAGGAGGAGGTCCAGGGACCAGGCGCCGTGGAGGGCGGCATCGATGAGGGGGAACCCCGTGGGCACGGTGTTGTCCGCGATCCCGATCCAGGGGGGGATCCCCCCCATGTTCGCATCGAACCAGGGGGCCTGGGGGAAGTCGCCGAAGGGAGGCGTCCCGAAGGTGATGAAGTAGGGATAGTAGAGGTAGCCCACCACCACCAGCACGAGGATGAAGACCGGGAGGAACAGGCCCACCAGGGTGAGGATCCGGGAGGCGTGGTCGGTGGAGCGGCCCCGGTGCCAGCCGGCCACGAGGCCCACGGGGTAGGCGAGGAGCATGCTCAGGAGGAAGGCCAGGCCACCCAGCTCCAGGCTGGGAGGGAAATGGTAGAGCACGAACTGGGTCCAGGGCAGGACCGCCCCGGGGACCCCCTTGCCGCCCGCGGACGTGTAGCCCCAGTTCCCGGTGAGGAGGTTCGCCACGAACGTGAGGAACTGGCGGAAGTAGTCCATCGAGGCCGGCAGGAACCCCCCGGAGGGGCTTGCCGAGGTTCCGCCCAGCGCCGCCGGGAGGACGGTCCCCAACAGGTAGATGATGGCCATCACCAGGAAGAGCTGGCCCACCGCCGTGAGGCCCCGCCGGAGCGCGTACGTGGCGAGCGCCCTCCCCGTGCCCCGCCGGTTGGGGAGGGCCTGCGTCCCGGGCGCGGGGCGGCGGGATCGGAGCAGGCGCAGGAGCGCCGGCCCCAGTTCCCGGAGACGGCCCTCCTCCCGGAGGGTCCGGACGAGCCGCCGGACGTCCCTTCCCAGGGAGGGACGGGCCCCTCCCGTGGCCTCCTCCCAGCCCCGGAGGAACCGGCGACGGCGGAGGATTTCCCGGACCCCGAGCCCCACGAGAGCCAGGGCCACCAGGGACCCGAGGAGGGCTTCGCCGGGGGGGGAGGTGAGGAAGCTTCCCACGGTCTCCGGAGGGGGCGGGGGAGGTGCGGCAAGCACGGTGACGATGGCCTGGGCGGTGGCCCGGTCCCCCTTGGCATCCACCACGGTGAGGCCCACGATGTCCACCGCCGCGGCGGAGAAGGTATGGTTCACCTGGAGGCCCGTGGCATTGGGCGTGCCATCTCCGAAGTCCCAGGTCGCCTCATACGGTGGGAACCCCCCCTGGATGGACGCGGTGAAGTCCACCGTGAACGGAGCGGTCCCGTTGGCGGTTCCCGGGAGGATGGCCACCCGGAGATTCCCCAAGGTACCCCCGTTCTGAAGGTAGAGCGTCCAGGCCGTGAGCTCGGAGCCCCGGAGGGGCCAACCTCCGAACATCCAGAAGAGATTGGGTCCCAGGTCCGGGGCGGGCACCATGTCCATCCCGGCGAGAGGGCCGGGGGTCCCCGTGGGGCCCGCGCCCTGGACCGGCGTCCAGGTCCCGTTGGCGTACTGCCAGGAGTCGTTCCGGGGACCGAGGGAGCCCGCGCCACCGAAGAGGAAGAGGGTACCGTCCGCGGAGGACACCAGGCTCGCCCCTTCCCGGGGGGCCGGTGTTCCGGCCCCTCCCCGGGCGAGGAGGGACCAGGAGCCGTTCTGGAACTGCCAGAGGCCCGAGTCCCACGCGCTTGCGTTGCGGCCGCCGAAGAGGTCCACGGCCCCGGTCGCCGCGTCGTAGGTCATCGCGGCTCCCCATCGGGGAGATGGGTGCACCGCGGGGAAGAGCTGGTGCCAGGTCCCGTTGCCAAAGGCCCACGTATCTCCCAGGGCGAGGCCGCCGGCGCCCTCGCCGCCGAAGAGGATCACCTGCCCTGTCGCCGCATCGTAGGCCATGGCGGCCCCGGAGCGGGCCGGAGGGGATCCGGGGACCGCCATCCGGGACCATCCATCCGCCCGGTTGAAGCTCCAGGTCCCGTTGAGAGAGGCCCCATCACTGCCCCCGAAGAGGAGGGCGGATCCCAGGAGCGGGTCCCAGGTCATGGCGGCTCCCTCCCGGCCCCGGGGCCCCGAACCCGCGGGTTCCTGGGTCCAGGAGACCTGGGGGGAGTCCTGGAAGATCCAGGTGTCGTTGCAATAGGTGCCGCACGACCCGCTCCCCCCGAAGAGGACCGCGTAGGAACCCCCCGTGGCCCACGCCGCGCTGGCATTGGATCGTGATGCGGGACCGCTCGAGGTCTCGTTGTTCCACCGGGGTTCCAAGAGCGAAGGCGTGGATGCGGAAAGATGGCGCGAGGGGCTGCCCGCGCCCGGTCCCGGAAGGAGGACCGACACCAGGAGGAGCGCAAGGAGGATGATGGGGACCATCCCGCGCCAACCGCCTTTCCGGTGCAACCTCCACCCCCTGGGATGTTCCCACGAGGGGGCTCCTATTTCGGCATATCACCTTGGCGGGGGCCTTGACCGGGGAGCGGAGATCGCTCCGGGAGTTGGGGGAAGGCCCGGGGCACATCGGTACTCGGCCCGGATCCGGTCGAGGATCTCCTGGACCGTGGGGGGACCCGAGGGGAGATCCATCTGGGATGCCAGGGAGAGGTCCAGTTCGTACCCCAGGGCCCGGCGCCCCCACTCCCGGGCCACGCGGAGGGTGGTCCCGCTCCCGGCGAAGGGGTCCAGGACGGTGTCCCCCAGGCAGGAGAACATGCGCACCAGCCGGCGGGGGATCTCCTCGGGGAAGGGGGCGGTCTCCCGGGTCTGCGGGGCCCCCCGGACCTCCCAGACCTGGCTGAACCAGAGGTCCCTCTCCGCCTTGGAGTACTGGCTCACATAGCGTCGGAAGGGGGGATCGGGCGGAAGGGGACGGCCGGGTTTGCGGAACAGGAGGATGTGCTCGCAGTCCAGCGTGACGTAGGCGTGGGGAGGGAGGAACCCCGAGCCGAGGAACGCGTTGGGCTTGTTGGTGGGCTTCTTCCAGAGGAGGGGGACGAGGGGTTCCAGGCCCCCCCGGCGGAGCGCCTCCGTCACCCGGGCGTGGTTGGGGTAGCAGAGGAACCTCCCGCCCACCGTCCGGGTGGCATCCCCGATGTTGACGGCGAGGATCCCCCCCGGTCGGAGGACCCGGCGGCAATCCTCCCAGACCCGGTCCAGGTATCCGTGGGCCCGGTCGAAATCCCCGGGGTCCCGGGGAAAGGACGGAAGCCCCAGGACCCGGGCAAAGAGAGCGTCCCAGCGTTCCACCATGGGATAGGGAGGGGACGTGACGATGAGGTCCACGGAACCCGGGGGGACCTCCACCATCTCCTCGGCGGAGTGGGCCCAGACCCGGGGGGTGAGATCCATCCCTTCCAGCCAGTGGCGGACCTCTGCCTCGTGGGTCGCCAGGAACGGGAGAGGTCCCTCGGGGCTCGGGGATGTTCCCATGGCCCGACCGCCCAGGGGTCCCGGGGCTATGAACTCGACCCGGACGCCACGACCGGGAAGGTCCTGGGGCGCCCCGAGCCGGGCGTTCCGTCTTTTTACCCTCCTCTCCTTGGGGCCCGCCGTGCAGATCACCTTCCTGGGCACGGCCGGGTCCTGGCCCACCAAGGAGCGCAGCGCCAGCGCCATCGCCCTGGATATGGAGAAGGAGGTGATCCTCCTGGACTGCGGGGAAGGGACGCAGCGCCAGCTCTTCCGGAGCCCCGTCTCGTTCATGCGGGTCCGTCGGGTCCTCATCACGCACTTCCACGGGGACCATTTCCTGGGCCTTCCAGGGCTCATCCAGAGCATGGGGCTCAACAACCGGACCGAACCCCTGGATGTCTACGGGCCCCGGGGGGCCCGGGAGTTCGTGGAGATGATCCTCCGCCTGGGGTACTTCACGCAGAAGTTCCCCGTGGCGGTGCATGAGATGGCTCCGGGGGACGTCCTGGACCTGGGGTCGTACGCGGTCCGGGCGGCCGCCGCCCGGCATCCCGTGCCCGCCCTCGCGTACCGGGTGGAGGAGAAGGAGAAGAGGGGGCGGTTCGATGCGGAGAAGGCGCGTTCCCTGGGGATGCGGGGGGCGGACTTCGCCCGGGTGGAGGCGGGAGAGACCCTCACCATCGGCGGGCGCGTGATCCCGCCGGATCTCGTCCTGGGCCCTCCGCGTCCCGGACGCTCGGTGACCTACTCGGGGGATTCCTCCCCCGCTCCGGAGGTGATCCAGCTGGCCCGCGGCTCCGACGTGCTGATCCACGAGGCCACCACGGCGGAGGATCTGGAGGCGGAGGCCAATGAGTGGGGGCACTCCTCGGCGCATCAGGCGGCGGAGATCGCCCGGGAGGCCGGGGTGGGTCTGCTCTTCCTCACCCACTTCTCTTCGCGCTACCCGGAGGCGGAACCCCTGGAAGCGGAGGCCCGGCGGACCTTCCCGGAGAGTCACGCCGCACAGGACCTCCGGGAGCACCTCCTCCGGCAGAGGTAGAGGGAAGGATGGCCCACCCATCAGGATCTCACCGGGTGGCGGCGGACGGCATCCTCACGGGTTTCTCGGAGGTGGTCACCATGGCCCGGGGGCCAGTCCCCCGCAGAGGCCCGGCCATGGAGGAGATGGGCCGGATCCCGGAAGGAGCCATCGCCCTTTCTCAAGGAAAGGTGGCCTGGGTGGGGCCGGCGCGAGAACTCCCCCGGGTGGTCCGTCTGCGACGGGGCGGGATGATCCGGACCTTCCCCGGAGGGGTGGCGCTCCCCGGGTTCGTCGACGCCCACACCCATCTCCTCTTCGCGGGGAGCCGGGAAGGGGAGCTCCTCCCCAAGGTGCGGGGGGTCTCGTACCGGGAGATCGCCGCCGGAGGAGGCGGGCTCTACCGGACGGTGCGGGAAACCAGAGCCGCGTCCCGTGCCCGGTTGCTCCGGGAGGCCGGAGAGCGCCTCGCGCGGATGGTGGCCTGGGGGACCACCACGCTGGAGGTGAAGAGTGGCTACGGGCTCACGTGGACGGCGGAGCGCCGACTGCTCACACTCGTCCCCCAGCTGGCGCGGACCACGGGGGTGACGCTGGTGGCCACGTTCCTCGGGGCCCATGCGTTCCCACCTCCCGGGGAGGTCACGCGGGAGGCCTACCTCCGCGACCTCCTTCGGCACCAGATCCCCGCGGTGGCCCGCGAGGGACGGGCCCGCTTCGTGGACGTGTTCTGCGACGAGGGGTTCTTCACCGCCCGGGAGTCCTTGCGGATCCTTCGGGCCGCCCGGAAAGAGGGGCTCGGGGCCAAGATCCACGCCGACGAGTTCACCGTCTCGGGAGGGGCCCGGGTGGCGGCGGAGGTGGGGGCCGTGAGCGCCGACCATCTGGTGATGACCCCTCCATCGCACCGGAAGGGGCTCGCCCGGGCGGGCATCGTGGGCGTGATCCTGCCCATGACGCCCCTCTCGTCGATGGCCCCGGGCCGCTCCCCCGGCCGGGAGCTCGTGGACGAGGGGGTGGCGGTGGCCCTGGGGTCGGACCTCTCCCCCAACTCCTGGGTGGAGGCCATGCCGCAGGTGATCGCGCACGCGGTCCACGCCGCCCGTCTCACCCCGGCCGAGGCCCTCACCGCGGCCACGGTGAACGCCGCCCACGCCATCGGGGAGGGGGACCGGGCGGGCCAGATCGCACCGGGGCGGCGGGCGGACCTCGTGGTGTTCCCGTTGCCGTCGGCGGAGCACATCCCCTACCGGTGGGGAACCACCCCCCCCTCCGCCGTATTCGTGGGGGGCGTGGAATGGGGAGCGGGCGCCGAGGGACGCCTCCCCGGGAGATCCATGGGAATTAGCCGGGGAATCCCCAAATAGACGACCCTCGGTTTGTCCACCTCACCGGACGAGGAACCGGAGTTCGTGTCGCATCCAGAGCCGCAGGCGCATCGCACGGGACCCGGGAGCCTGCCCCGCGGGGCCGTGGAGGCCGGGGGTCCCTGCCCCGTCGGCCTTTATGTAGGCTCCCGCGCCTCGTGCGCTCTCCGCGACCGCGTTCCGGAACCCCCGGTGTACCGGTAACGCCCATCCTTGGAGGAAACACACATGGCCACCACACGTCGCCGCGCCCACCTGCCCCACATCCCCGCATCTCCCGCCACGGGCTCTCCCCGGCCGGGTCGCGACCCCATCCCCCTGGGCCGACTGGTCCCCAAGGGGAAGAGCGCCTTCGATGGAGTGGAGTGGAAGACCCACGACGCCCGGATCAAGAGCCCCTCGGGGGAGACGGTCTTCGAGCAGACCGGCATCCGGGTCCCCGGGGAGTGGGGAGAGACCGCGGTGAACATCGCGGCGTCGAAGTACTTCCGGTACATCCGGGGCCAGAAGGAATCCAGCGTGGAGGGGATGATCCGGCGGGTCTCCCACTGGATCGCCGAAGAGGGTCTCAAGCGCGGCTACTTCGACACCCCGGAGGAGGCGGGGATCCTGGAGGAGAACCTCAACTGGCTCATCGTGCACCAGATGGGATCCCACAATTCACCGGTCTGGTTCAACGTGGGGGTCCGGGAGCCCCCCCAGTGCTCCGCCTGCTTCATCCAGTCGGTCTCGGACTCCATGGAATCCATCCTGAACCTGGCGAAGAGCGAGGCCATGCTCTTCAAGGGAGGCAGCGGGACCGGTTCCAACCTCTCCGCCCTGCGCTCCTCCCAGGAGCGGCTCGCCGGAGGGGGGAAGGCGAGCGGCCCGGTCTCCTTCATGCGGGCCTTCGACGCCTTCGCGGGGGTCATCAAGAGCGGGGGGACCACCCGGCGGGCGGCCAAGATGGTGATCCTCAACGTGGACCACCCGGACATCGACGACTTCATCCTGTCCAAGGTGCGCGAGGAGGAGAAGGCCTACGCCCTCATCCGGGAGGGATACAGCGCCAACTTCGACGGGACGGACCCCGACAGCGCCTACGCCTCCATCGCCTACCAGAACGCGAACCACTCGGTGCGCGTCTCCGACACGTTCATGCGGGCGGTGGTGGAGAAAGGCCCCTGGGCCACCCACTTCGTCACCCGACCCACGGAGGTGGCCCGGCGCTACCAGGCGGCGGACCTCTTCCGGACCATGGCGGAGGCGGCCTGGCGCTGCGGGGACCCGGGGCTCCAGTACGACGACACCATCAACGACTGGCACACCTGCCCCCAGAGCGGCCGCATCAACGCCTCGAACCCCTGCGCGGAGTATCTCTTCCTCGACGATTCGGCCTGCAACCTCGCCTCCCTGAACCTCATGAAGTTCCTCACCGAGGAGGGGACGTTCGACGTGGACCTCTTCCTCCAGGCGGTCCGGACCTTCATCCTGTCCATGGAGATCCTGGTGGACGCCTCCTCCTACCCCACGCCCACCATCGCGCAGAACTCCCACGACTACCGCCCCCTGGGCCTCGGGTACGCGAACCTGGGGTCCCTCCTCATGCGACTGGGCCTCCCCTACGATTCGGAACCGGCCCGGGCCCTCGCGGGGGCCATCACCGCGCTGCTCACGGCGGAGGGGTACCGGACCAGCGCCGAGATCGCGCGGCGGATGGGACCGTTCGCGGGCTTCGAGAAGAACCGCCCCCACATGCTCCGGGTCATGGACAAGCACCGTCAGGCTGCCCGGCGCCTCGGGAGCGAGGATCCCCGCCTGGCGCCGCTCGTCGCGGCGGCCCAGGAACGATGGGACGCCTGCGTGGAGGAGGGGGACCTCTGGGGATACCGCAATGCGCAGATCTCGGTGATCGCGCCCACGGGGACCATCGGGCTCCTCATGGGATGCGACACGCTGGGCCTCGAACCGGAGCTCGCCCTGGTGAAGCTCAAGAACCTGGTGGGCGGCGGGACCATCCGGATGGTCAACGGGACGGTGGAGGCGGCCCTGGGCGTCCTGGGCTACGAGGGGCCGGCGCGCGAGGCCATCCTCGCCCACCTCCGGGAGAAGGGCACCATGGAGGGGGCTCCCGGCCTGCGCCCCGAGCATCTTTCCGTCTTCGACACGGCGCTCCCCCCTCCGGGGGGCCGCCGGACCATCCCTCCCATGGGGCACCTCAAGATGCTGGCGGCCGTCCAGCCGTTCCTCTCCGGGAGCGCCTCCAAGACCATCAACCTCCCCAACGACGCCACGGTGGAGGACATCGAGACCATCTACCTCGAGGCCTGGCGCATGGGCATCAAGTGCGTGAGCGTGTACCGCGACGGCTGCAAGGCGAGCCAGCCGTACGAGACGGTGAAGGGGAGGGCCCCCGAGGGGCCCAAGACCGCGCTCCCCACCCGGGAGCGCCTCCCGGATCAGCGCACCGCCATCACCCACCACTTCTCCGTGGGCGGGCATGACGGATACGTCACCGTGGGGCTCTACCCCGACGGGCGCCCCGGCGAGATCTTCTTCCGGGTCACCAAGGAGGGGTCCACGGTGAACGGCCTCATGGACTCCCTGGGGATCTCCATGAGCATGGCGTTGCAGCACGGGGTTCCCCTGAAGGACCTGGTGCGGAAGCTCGCGCACATGCGGTTCGAGCCGTCGGGCATGACCAACAACCCGCAGATCCGCATCGCGAAGAGCATCCCGGACTACGTGGCCCGGTGGCTGGCCCTCACCTTCCTCACGGTGGCCGAGCGCCGGGCCATCGGCCTCGAGACGTCGGAGGAGGCGCATCCCGGGAACGGGACGCCGGCCCCCCCGCCCCTCCCTCCCATGGCGGTGAAGCCCCTGGAGAGCTTCACCCCGGAGGCGGCCCTCCCGGAGCCGGCGGTGGACCGGACCGAGGACGCCCCCTCCTGCCACCTGTGCGGGGGGATCATGATCCGCTCGGGGACCTGCTACGCCTGCACCCAGTGCGGCGCCACCAGCGGCTGCTCCTGAGGGGGAGCTCCCGGGCAAACCCGTTTAAACCCTCCCCCCGTGCCACGGAGGGAGGGATGGCGGGACCATGACGAAGGTGAAGGACCCGGTCTGCGGGATGACGGTGGAGACCGAGAAGGCCCCGGCGCAGGGGACCTACGACGGGAAGACGGTCTACTTCTGCGCCGTGGCCTGCCAGAAGAAGTACGAGGCCCAACGCGCCCGGCGGTAGGCGCGGGCCAGTGGCCACCGGGGTCCGCGGAGGGACCGCCCCCGCGGGGAACCGGGACCCGATGCGGGCTTCGTGAGAGGGATCACCCATGGCGACGGATCCGGTCTGCGGGATGTACGTGGACGAGGCCACGGCGGACCTCAAGCTGGTGCGGGACAACCGGACGTACTACTTCTGCGCCCAGGGCTGCCTCCTCGCCTTCGCCCAGCCGGGGAAGGAGATCGCCCGGCTCCGATGGCGCCTCGCGGTGGCCTGGCCCCTCGCGGTATCCGTCCTCCTCCTCACGTATCTCTTTCACCCCCCGGGTTGGCCGCTGGTCGCGCTGGGCCTCGCGGGCATCGTCCAGTTCTACCCGGGGCTCGGGTTCTACCGGGGGACCTGGGATGCCCTCCGGGGGCGGGTCTGGAACATGGACATCCTCATCGCCGTGGGCACGTCGGTGGCCTTCGGCTACAGCCTCCTCGCCGTGCTGCTCCCGGGCCGGCTCCCGCCGGACTACTTCTTCGACGCGTCGGCCTTCATCGTGACCCTGATCCTCACGGGGAACTACCTGGAGCACCTGGTCCGGGACCGGGCCGGACATTCGTTGCGCGCCCTTCAGGAGCGGATCCCCCGGGAGGCCCTCCGGGTGGAGCCCGACGGGAGCGAACGGGTCATCCCGGTGGCGGAGGTCCAAGTGGGGGACCGGCTCCGGGTCCGGCCCGGCGAACGGTTCCCGTCGGACGGAACGATCCTCGAGGGGCGCACCACGGTGGAGGAATCGGTGGTGACCGGGGAGAGCCTCCCCGTGCCCAAGGGGCCGGGGGCGCCGGTCCTCGCGGGGACCCTCAACGGGGAAGGGGTCCTCCTGGTCCGTGCCACGCAGGTGGGGGAAGACACCTTCCTCGCCCAGATCGGCCGCCTGGTCACCGAGGCCGAGATGAGCCGGGTCCCTCTCCAGTCCCTGGCGGACCGCATCGCGGAGCGCTTCGTCCCCGGGGTCCTCGTCCTGGCCCTCCTCGCGGCGGGGACGTGGCTCCTCCTGGGCCACGTCCCGCCCACCATCGCCCTCCTCGTCTTCGTCACGGTGGCCATCACGGCATGCCCGTGCGCCTTCGGCATCGCCACTCCCGCCGCCCTTCTGGTGGGGACCGGACGGGCGGCGGAAGAGGGCATCCTGTTCAAGGGGAAGACGGCGCTGGAGCGGGCCGCCCGGGTGGACCTCGTCCTCACGGACAAGACGGGGACCCTCACCCGGGGCCGTCCCCTCCTTTCCGACGTGGTCCCCGCGGGGACCTTCTCCCGGGAGGAGGTCCTCGCCCTGGCGCTGGGGCTCGAGACCCACTCGGAGCACCCCTATGCACGGGCGGTCCGCGAGGAATCCGCCCGGCTCGGGATCGCCGCGGCCCCGGTGCGGTCGGTGGAGAGCGCGCCCGGAGAGGGGGTGCGGGGGGAAGGGCCGCAGGGGCCCGTGGCGATGTGGTCGTACGCGGCCGTCGGGGAGCGGGGAATCCCGCTCCCCCCTCCCCTGGAGAAGGCGGTCGCCGACCTCCTGGGCTCGGGGAAGGCCGTGAGCATCCTCGTTGAAGGAGGGCGCGCTGCGGGAGCGCTCGCTTTCGCGGACCCCCTGGCTCCCGGCGTCCCCGAGGCGCTCCGGGCCCTGGCCCGGGACGGGGTCCAGGTGGTCATGGTGACCGGGGATCACGAGAGGGCGGCCCGGAAGCTGGCGGAGAGCGTGGGGATCTCGCGGGTCCACGCGGGGGTCTCCCCTGCCGGGAAGCTCGAGATCCTCCGCCGGTACCAGGCCGAAGGGCACACCGTGGCCTTCGTGGGGGACGGGATCAATGATGCCCCGGCCCTCACCGCGGCGGACCTGGGGGTGGCCATCGGCGCCGGGACCGACGTGGCCCGGGAGTCGGGCGGCGTGATCCTCATCCGGTCCGACTTCCGCGGTGTGGCCCTCGCCCTCCGCCTGGGACGCCGGACCGTCCGGAAGGTCCGCCAGAACCTCTTCTGGGCCCTGGGCTACAACGCGGTGCTCCTGCCCGTGGCGGCGGGGGTGCTCGTGCCCCTCCTGGGCCTCGGCATCTATGACGTGCTCCCCATGGTGGGGGCCCTCGCCATGGGGCTCTCCTCCACCACGGTGGTCCTGAACTCCCTGTCGTTGCGCTGGACCCGCCTGGACGGGGGAGGAGCGGGCCGGAGGATCCCCCCGGGGGGACCCGGCGCCCGGCCCGCTACGGGGGCGTCGGCATCCTGAGGGGGGCCGGTACGGCTGGCAGGGTCCGCCGCCACCGTCCCGCCCACAGATCGCAATCCGGCTGCACGGCGCACCGGCCGCAGACGGAGATGTCCCTCCGCTTGGGGCAGTCGCCCGAGATCCCCGTGTGGGCGAGGGCGAAGTCGAAGCGGACCGGGTCCCAGGGGTCCAGGGCGCGCAGCGCCTCCGTGATCTCCTCCACGGTGGTCCAGTCCCGGGCCATCCGGCGCGTGAGGCCCAGGTGGCGGGCGATCCAGTAGATGTGGGTGTCCAGGGGGATCCGGAGGGCGGCCGGCGGGATGCGGGTCCAGAGCCCGAGGTCCGGTTCGGTCCGGCGCACCATCCACCGGACGAAGAGCGCCGCCCGCTTGCAGGCGGGGTGACCCGGGCCCAGAGGGCTCGGGAAGAGCGCGGCGTACCCCGGCGGCGGTTCGTAAAAGGTGCGGGGAGCCTCGAGGCCTCCATGGCGCAGGGAGCGGGAGAGCGCGTCGAGCCCGCGGGCCATGTCGCTCCCCGCGCCCGGGGTACGCATCCCCTCCTCCACAACCTCCTGAAGGCCTCCCGGGAAGTTCTCGTAGACCTCCCGGAGACGGAGGGCGAGGAACCCCATCTGGTCGGCGCGGATCCAGCGGTGGCGCCAGGGGGCGAGGCGGAAGCGCCAGGTCCGGGACGGGAACCGCTCCAGGAACCCCCGGGGATCCCCTCCCATCCGCTGGAAGAGGTCCTGGAGGTCCGCGTGGATGGTCTTCACGTTCCCCACGGCCACGGTGGCGGCGAAGACGCCGGCGATCTCCGCGGCCCGGGGGTCGTTCCGGAACGGGCGGACGAACCCGAGAGGGTCCCAGGAGAGGGACCGGGCCATGGGGAACCCGGTGAGGAGTGCCTCCAGGTGGTCCCCCAACTGGGCGGAGTTCCGATGCGGCACGGGAACCTCCCCAGGGCAGGGGTCCCCTTAACGATGAAGAACGGCGGGGATCGGAGGGGGCCACGCGGAGGGGGCGGAAACGATGAAGCAGGGACCACGGATAGCCCATCCGCCATGCCGAGGCGGGAGAGGGTCCGGGAGGAGCTCCAGCCCGGGGGGCCCCTCGAGCCCGTCCACCTGCCGCTGGTCACGCCCCGGATGCTGCTGCGGACCGCGCGGCCGGTCGACGCCCAGGCACTCGCCACGGTGCTCAACGACCGGTCGGTGAGTCGTCCCACCCTCCGGATGCCGTACCCGTACACGTTGGAGCATGCCCGCCGGTTCGCCACCCGGAATCCGGTCCAGGTCTCCTCCGGGGAGGCATTGAGTCTCCTCGCATTCGCGCGGGAGGGGGGCGAACTTCTGGGTGGGATCGCGCTGCGGGAGTTCGACTGGAGGGACCGCCGCGCGACCCTGGGGTACTGGATCGCGAGACGGCACTGGGGGAAAGGGCTCGCCACGGAGGCGGTGGAGGCCGTCTGCCGCGCCGGGTTCCGCCAGCTCCACCTCCATCGCATCGAAGCCGAGGTGTTCTCCTTCAACCCCGCTTCGGCCCGGGTGCTGGGCCACGTGGGGTTCCGCCTCGAGGGGACGCGACGCCAGGTGGCCCGCAAGGGTGTCCGATGGGTCGATTCGCAGATCTACGGGCTCCTCGCGTCCGAGTTCCAGGCGTCAGCGCGTGTCCCGGGGAGATAGGGCTTCCCTCACCAGGTGGAAATCGAGCCTCGCACCGGCCGTGGCGCGATCCTCCGACGGAGGGGCAGCCCCCGGGAAGATTGTAGTCGGGATGCCCCACAGACCACCGGAACACCGCGTGGAACGGAAGGAACGATCCATTCGTCTTCCGCCCGGGGAGGGGGTCCGGCCCCGGGATGAGAGTATCGAGGATCATTCGGGGCGGGCTGAAGGACGTTGACGGGGGAACGAGTTCGGGGAGCCGGATCCCTCCCCAGGGCGCCGCCAGAGTGAAAGCTCATGGCCTCGGGGACCCCTCTGGGGATCCGGGTTCGGGGGAGGGGGATTCCACCCGGAGGGACCCCGCAGGGCCATGGGAGCGTTGACGATCCGGCCGGGCATCGATCCTGTGGTCCTCGCCCGCTGGGCCCAGCGGGACCCCTTCCGGCACGCCTTCGCGGCGTACGACCTGGTGCATGCCCCGCAATGGTCCCGCTTCTTCTCGCTCTCGGAAGAGGGGGAAGCGGTGGGGTACCTGCTGGAATGGCAGGGGGAACCCCGGTATCCGGTGTTCCACTGGGTGGGGCCGCCCGCCCCGCCCGGGCAGCTCCGGGAATGGCTTCCCACAGGCCCCTGGATCGCCATCGTTCCCCCCGAACTCGAGGCGCCCCTGCGGACGGCGTTCCCCACTGTCCGCACCTACCCGCTCTTGGGCCTCATCCATCCTCCCACCCTCTCCCGGAGGCAGCCGGGCCCGGAGCTTCCCCCGGGGTTCGAGGTGCGTCGCCTCTCCCCCGGGGATCGTCCCGGGGTGGAGGCCCTGGTGCGGCAGTTCCCGGGCGAGACGGTCCTATCGGCCTACCTCCGGCCGGACCTCGCCCTGCAGCGGATCCTCGGGGTGCTGGCACCCCGACCCTCCGGGGAGATCGTGGCCTTGGGCCGCACCTCGGCCGAGACCGCCGAGTGCTGGATCCTGGGGGGCCTCTTCACTCATCCCGCCCATCGAAGGAAGGGATTGGGGCGGGCCATCACGGCGGCGCTCCTCGAGGAGGCCTCCGGTGCGGGCGCTTCCCTGGGGCTCTTCGTACGGGCCGACAACGAGCCGGCCCGGGAGCTCTACCGCTCCCTGGGGTTCACCCCGGCCGAGCCCCGGGTGTGGGCGGACCTGGGGACCGGGAGTGCGCCGTAAGAGGGAGGCCCGGAGGGAGGGTGGGTCATGGGGAACGAGGAGATCGCACGCATCTTCTACGAGATCGCCGATCTCCTCGATCTCGCGGGAGACCGCTTTCGCCCCGAGGTGTACCGGCGGGCCGCCCGGACGCTCGAGGGGCTCCCGGAGGACCTGGGGGACCTCGCCGCCCGAGGGAAGCTCCGGGAGATCCCGGGGATCGGGGAGGCCCTGGCCGAGAAGATCGACGAGTACCTGCGGACGGGGAAGGTGGCGCACCTCGAGAAGCTGCGGAGCGAGACGCCCCCCGGCTTGCGGGACCTCCTGCGGCTCGATGGCGTGGGGCCGAAGACCGCGCGCCGCCTCTTCCGGGAGCTGGGCATCCAGGGGCTCGAGGACCTGGACCGGGCCCTGAAGGAGGGCACGCTCTCCCAGCTCGAGGGGTTCCGGGAACGGAAGGTCCAGAAGCTCAAGGAGTCGCTGGAGCGGGCGCGCCGGGCCCCTTCGGCCCCCGGGTCCTCCCGCCTATCCCTCCCGGAGGCCGAGGACCTGGCCCGGGAGACCGTGCGCGCGCTGCGATCCAGCGGGGCCCCCGTGGCGGAGCTCATGGTGGCGGGGAGCCTCCGGCGGCGGAAGGAGACCATCGGGGACCTCGACATCGTGGCCACCTCCGCGCGCCCCAGGGAGGTCATGGAGGCGTTCACCCATCTACCCGCGGTGGGAGAGGTTCTCCTCCACGGGGAGACCCGGAGCACGGTGCGCCTGACCACGGGCTTCCAGGTGGACCTCCGGGTGGTCCCCCCCGAGGCGTTCGGCGCGGCCCTGGTCTACTTCACCGGCTCCAAGGACCACAACATCCGCCTCCGGAGCCGGGGGATCCAGCTCGGGGTGAAGATCAACGAGTACGGGCTCACCCGGAACGAGGTCCTGGTGCCCGCTCCCCGGGAGGAGGACGTGTACCGCGCGGTGGACCTTCCGTGGATCCCCCCGGAGATCCGGGAGAACCAGGGGGAGGTGGAGGCGGCCGAGGCAGGGACCCTTCCCCCGCTCCTCCCCGAGAACGGGTCCCGGGCGGAGCTCCACATCCATGTCCCGTCCACGGTGGGAGCCCAGGAGATCCGGGAATGGACCCGGGCGGCCCAGGAGCATCACTTGACGGCCGTGGGGTTCGTGGTCCGGGCGGACGAACTCCGTTCCGGGGAGATCGCGTGGTCCGCTCTCCGTGCCACCGCCCGGGAGGTGAGCCCGTCGGTTCACGTGGTCTGGGGGCTCGAAGGGACCCTGGGAAAGGGCCACGTCCCCTTCCCCCCGGAAAGCGAGACCCCCGATTATCTCGTGGCCACCCTCCCGGAAACACCCCCCCGGGGGACCCGCTGGCTTTCGCGTGACCTCGCGGCCTGGACGGCTCGCCGCCCCACGCTCCTGGGACACTTGGGTCGCGCCGTCTGGGAACGGGCGGGGCTCCGCTGGGAGGATCTGGAGAGGCTGGAGGACGTGGAGACGCTGTGGGAGATCGGGGTGGGACCCCATGAGGTGGGTCTTGAGAGCCACGAGATCCGATCCCTCGCCCAGCGTCGTGTTCGCTGGGTCGTCTCGGGACTTCCCCGGCAACCGGCGGAATCGGGGAGGATCCGGCTCGCCGAAGGATTGGCCCGTCGGGGGTGGGTCCCCATGGATTCGGTGGCGAACGCGGACCCTCTTCCCCCGTGGGTCCAGGGCACGGAGCGGAACGATCCGGGCGGGGGATAGGACCCGTTCCGTTTCCGGCTCTCTCCGCCCGGAATCGTCCCCGAGCGGTCCATGACGCCGTCAGGGCGGAGGGGAGGGAGGGCTTCCCCGGCGGGGCCGGCGCGCGGGGGAGCGGGGAGGGGTGAGTTCCCGAGGTTCCGGCGTCTCGGGGACCTCGCTTTGGAAGAGGGAGAGGGCGATGGGCTCCAGGGGGCGACGGAAGCCCCGCATCTCGGCCACGCGGGACCAGCCGGCCCAGCGGCGCTCCAGGACCCCGTCCAGGGCCCAGAACGTGGGGCCGTAGGTGGCGTCGAGAACCCCCAGCGCATAGAACGAGGTGGCGTAGATGAGCCCGGTGGAGACCGCGAGCGTGTCGGTCCCGAGGCTCAAGCCGAACATCTCGGGCCCCACCCAGAGCCAGAGGGCGAAGACGACCCCCAGCGCATAGACCACCTTCCGGGCGAGGCCCAGGATGAGGAGGACTCCCAGGAGGATCTCCACCGACCCCACCCCCTGGACCGCGAGGGTGGGGGCTCCCTCGAAGAGGCTCACCCAGAGCCCGCTCCAACCACCGAGGAACGAGGGGAGCGCATGGGCACCCACCTGCATCGCGGCGAGGTAGCGGGTGGGGGCCGTGGGGAGGAACTTGAGGCTCCCGAAGGTGAAGAGGAGGATCCCCAGGAGCACCCGGTACGCCGTCTTCGCCTCCACGGCGTGCCGGACCAGGAACCCATCCCGGTCGGGGTAGCGCGCCACCTCATCCTCCCCCGATGCTCCGTCCCCGAGCCATGTCCATACAATGCGCATCAATGCGTATAATAATCTACGGGAGAGGCCCGACGGTCCCGCCGGGGGGTGGGTTCGGGCGTCAGGCCGCGATCATCCGCTCCAGGGCGCGGCGGGCGCCCTGGATCACGTCCGGAGCGAGGTCGATCCGGTGCTGCATGTCCCGGAGGGAATCCCGGACCTTCCCGAGGTCGATCTTCTTCATGAAGGGGCAGATGGCCGCCTCGGAGAGGGGGATGAACCGGGTGGATTGGTTGAGCTTGCGCATCCGGTGGAGGATCCCCACCTCCGTGGCGATGAGCACCTCGGGGGCGCGGGTGGTCTCGGCGTAGCGGAGCATCCCGTCGGTGGAGAGGACCCGGTCCACCTGGGGGAGGACCTCCGTGGAGCACCCGCACTCCGGGTGCGCCACCAGCTCCGCCCCCGGATGCTCCGCCCGGCGGCGGGCCACCGTCTCGGGGCGCATGCGGGTGTGGACGAAGCAGTCCCCCACCCACAGGTGCATGTTGGTCCGTCCCGTCTTGCGGCGGACGTAATCCCCCAGGAACATATCCGGCAGGAAGAGGATCTCCTGGTCCCGGGGGAGCGACTCGACGATGCTCACGGCGTTGGAGGAGGTGCAGCAGTAGTCGCTCTCCGCCTTGACCTCCGCCGAGGTGTTCACGTAGCTCACCACCACGGCCCCGGGATGGGCGGCCTTCCAGGCCCGCAACTGCTCGGCGGTGATGGCGTCGGCGAGGGAGCAGCCGGCCCCCAGGTCCGGGAGGAGCACCACCTTCTCCGGCGAGAGGATCTTGGCCGTCTCCGCCATGAACCGGACCCCGGCGAACACGATCACCCGGGCATCGGTGCGCGCCGCCTGGCGGGAGAGGTAGAGGGAATCCCCCACGAAATCCGCCACGTCCTGCACCTCCCCCAGCTGGTAGTTGTGGGCCAGGAGGACCGCATCGCGTTCCTCCTTGAGCCGTCGGACCTCCTCCACCAGCGACATGTCCCGGCTCCCTCCCGTTCGGGACCCCAAAGGCCGCGGCGGGACTTTAAGGACGCGCGGACGCCGCGCCAGCACGTGGCGTGGGGGGGAGGGGGGAGACCACCAGGTGGACCGAGAGGGCCCGGGCGGAATGGGTGAGGCGCCCCGCGGAGGCCATGTCGGCCCCCGTCCGGGCGTATTCCCGGACGGTGGCGTGGGAGACCCCGCCGGTGACCTCCAGGAGGACGCGGTCCCGGAGCCCCTCCCGCTCCAGCGCCCGGATGAGCTGCCGGGCCCCGGCCGGGGAGAGGTTGTCCAGGAGGATGCGGTGCGCGCCCGCCCGGATGGCTTCCCGGGCCTCGGGGAGGGAACGGACCTCCACCATGAGCTCCCGGGAGCGACCCGCCCGGCGCCGCGCCCGTCGCACCGCCTCCCGGAGGGGCACCAGGGCGAGGTGATTGTTCTTCACCAGGATGGCGCTCGCGAGGTCGCGACGGTGGGGGTGCCCTCCGCCGTGCACCACGGCGCGCTTCTCCAGGTCCCGGAGCCCCGGGAGCGTCTTGCGGGTGGCGAGGACCTGGAAGCGCGGGTCCACCTCCCGCACCGCCCGGACCATCCGGGCGGTCTCGGTGGCCACCCCCGAGAGGTGCATGACGAGGTTCACGAGGGTCCGTTCCACGGAAAGGATCCGCCGGGCATCTCCCCGCAGGGTGAGGAGGGGCGTCCCCCGGCGCACCGAGGAGCCATCGGAGACGTGCCGGATCACCTCCAGGCCCACCTCCTCCGCCAGCATCTGGGCGGCATCCAAGCCGCTCACCACCCCGCTCTCCTGGGCCTCCAGGATCCCCTGGGCGCGGGTCCGGGGCGGGATCACGGCCTCGGTGGTGATGTCCTGCTCCGCCCGGTCCTCCGCGAGGTAGCTGCGCAGGAGGCGCCGCATCCGGGGCGGGGAGAGAGAGGGAAGCTCCGCCGGTGCGGAGGGGCTCCGAGGCGCCGTGGGACGGGGGGACGGCACGTCAGGCCCCTCCCGGTGGCGGGGTCCCCGGAGGGCTCCCGCTTCCCAGTTCCCGGTCCAGCTGGCCGAAGGCCACACGGAACTCCGGATGGAGCGAGACGAAGCCCCTCTGCCGGAGCTCATCCCGGCGGGTCCGTGCGGTGGCGGCGTCCCCCCGGGCGAGGGACCAGCGGGCCAGGTGGAAGAGCACTTCGAGCTCCTCCATCTCGTACCCGCCCTCCCGGGCCATCCGGTAGGCATCCAGGAGAGCGATCTCCGCGGCGGTCCATGCGCCCGAGGCCATCTCGATCCGGCCCTCGTTGAGGCGCACGTGGATCCGTCCCACTTGGTCCGCCACCTTCTCCATCTCCCGGCGCGCCTCCGCGTTGTATCCCTTCGCCTCCTCGGGACGGCCCAGGTGGAGGAGGGCGTCGGCGAGGTTGAAATGGAGCCAGCCCACCCGACGGAGGTCCCCCGAGTCCTTGGCCACCTGGAGCCCCTGGGTGAGGAGTTCCACCGTCCGTTCCAGGTCTCCCTCCACCTGCTTCCAGTACGCGTAGTTGTTGAGGGCGAAGGCGAGTTCCCGCCGGTCGTCGAGCCGGCGTAGCTCCGCGATCCCCTCCCGGTAGATCCGCTCCGCGTCGGGGCCGAGCCTCCCTGCGGTCCGGGCATCCATGTCCGCCACGTGGAGCCGGGCCCGGACGGCGTGCGCGGCGGCGCGGGCGCGCTGGAACCAGCCGGCCGCCTCGAGGTAATGCTCCCGCGCCGCGGGGATCCGGTTCCGGGCATCGTCCACCTCGGCCTCCAGGATGGCGATCTGCCCGGCCAGGAAGGGATCCTTCTCCGGATCCACCCACCGCCGGGCCTCGGTGAGGAGGGGAGGGACCTCGTTCCAGCGGCTCATGCGTCCCAGGAGGCGGGCCAGGGTCACCCAGAGCATCCCCAGCTCCTCGGCCGGAGTGTCGGTGGGGGCCCCCGGGGCAGAGGGAAGAAGGCTGCGGAGGAGCGACTCCGCCTTCAGGGAATCCCCCGCGGTCTCGTAGGCCAGGGCGAGCTCGGTCCGGAGCCGCCGGAGACCCGTCCCATCCTCCGGGTGGGACCTCAGGAGGGCTTCCAGGGCCCGTTCCAGGTGCTGGACCCGTGCCTCGGGCGCGTGCGTCCCCTCGGCGCGGGCCGCCGCCCGCCGGTTGTACTCGAACGCCTTCTCGGGGACCTGGGCGAGGTAGAAGTGGTTCGCGAGATCGAAGAGGGGGGGTTCCGGGGCCCCGGGGAGCTTCTCCAGTGCCTCCGCCACCTTCCGGTGGAGGATGCGGCGCCGGGTGTCGGTGAGGGACCGATAGACCGCGGCGCGGGCCGACTCGGGGCTGAAGGCGTACGTTTCGCGCCCCTTGTCCCGGAGCCATCCCCGGCGGACGAAATCCTCGAGACGTTCCGCCACCCACTCCTCGTCGAGGCCCGAGGCCGACACCAGGAGGGGGAACGGGAACTCGGACCCGATGACACTGGCATAGGCGAGGAGCTTCCTCTCGTCCGCATCGAGGATCGCCATCTGCGTGGGAAGGCTCCGCCCGTCGGCCCCGGAGGAGATCCCGGCGGCCCGGGCTCCCGCGACGAGGTCCATGCGGAAGAGCTGCTCCAGGAAGAGGGGATTCCCCCGGGACCGGGTGTGCCATTCGGTGAGGGTCTCCTCGGAGAGGGCATGCCCCGGGACGAGGGTCCCCAGGAACTCCCGGGTCTCCCCCTCCGTCAGGGGTCGGGCCAGGATTCTCCGGAGCTGGCCCGCCCTCTGGAGCTCCTCGAGGCGGGCCCGGAGGGCCCGGGGCTGCTGGGAGGCCGGCCGGATGGTGGCGAGGACCTTGCGGGAGGCGGCGCGCCCCCCGCGCAGGAAGAACTCGAGGAACTCCCAGGAGGGCATGTCCACGTTCTGGAGGTCCTCCACCACGAGGCGCAGGGGGGAGCCATGGGCGAGGTCCTCCAGGTGCCGCTCCACCCGGTCGAACATGGACCGGCGTCCCTCGGCCCAGCTCTCCTCCCCCTCGGTGAGGGCGTCCAGGAGACGCACGGCCCGGTCCCGGGGATCCTCCTCCTGGGAATCGAGGGCGAGGAGCCCCAGGGGGAGCATCTCGCGATCCGTGGGCTCCGTGGGGAGGCCGGCCCCCGCGAGACCCGCGCTGAGCTCCTCCGCGACGGGCCGCTCCGGGGGAGCGAGGGGGGTGGACCGGAGGAGCTCCTGCACCAGGGAGAACGGCTGCGGGATCTCCGAGGGGATGGCCCGGGCCGTGAGGACCACCGAGGACCCCTCGCCCAGCTCGGGGAGGAGCGTCTGGACCATCACGGTCTTCCCCACCCCTTCGTCCCCTTCCAGGAGCACCAGCGGGGGGACCTGGGGCCGATCATCCCGGACGGATCGTCGCAGGTCCTCCAGGACATCGGCGCGGCCCACGAGGAACCGTTGGGGCCGATGGTCCTGCATGTCCGGCATGGTGATCGCCCCAGGTCTCTGAGCCCGCAGACCTATTTGGGGGTCCGGGAACCGGCGGGTTACCATCCCCGGAGACGGGACGACGGGGAGGACGGGCGGGCACCGGGAGGTGAGGGACGCCGGTCCCCGCGTCAGAAGCGCCCGAGGCTACCGGTGCGGTAGGCGCGCCGCTCGAAGACCTCCCAGAGCCCCAGGGCGAGGGCGTAGCTCGCGGCCCCCTCTCCCAGCACGATGGCCCACGCCACGAGGAGGGGCCCCCACCCCGTGCCGCTCAGGGAATCCCGAACGGCCACGATCCCCCAGGTGAGAGGGAGCGCCTCCCCCACCCACTGGAGGGGGACGGGGAGGAAGCTCAGCGGGAAGTTCGCCCCCGAGAGGAGGAGCCCGATGAAGAGGAAGATGTTGCCCAGGATGATGCTGGTCCGGAGGTAGAGCGCCACGCCTCCCAGGAGGAGGCCGAAGCCCACCATGGCCACCGAGGTGAGGAGGACCGAGATCGTGACGGGCAGGAGGGCCCCGGGGGCCACGGCGGCCCCGAAGATCCCCACGGCATATCCCAGGGAGACCCCCACCGTGAGGAACGAGAGGAGCACCGGCACCAGTCCCCGGCCCAGGTAGAGCGCCGCCCGGTTGGCGGGGCTCACCAGGAGATGCTCCAGGGTGTACTGCTGCTTCTCCATGTCGGTGGTCTGGCAGACGGAGAAGACGCTCGAGTAGGTCATGGTGGCCACCGCGTTCCCCACGGCCACGTAGGCCACCGAGATGGCGGGGTTCCCCGCGAGCCCCGCCACGTAGGCGAAGAAGACGATCTGGGTGAAGGGGAGGACGAACACGGTCCCCAGGACGAAGTCGAGCCGCATGAACCCGAGGCTCGTCCGGGGGGCGAAGCGGGCGTTGACCCAGAAGGTCCGCGAGAGGGAGGGGTGGGACCGGGGGGCGCTCCCCAGGGGGAGCGTCTCAGTACTCATCGGCGGTCCCCTGGGCCAGGACGTGGCGCACCACGCGTTCGAAGAGGAGAGCCGCGGCGGCCGCGTACGCCACCGACAGGACGAGTGCTCCCACGAGGTCCGGGAGGAGCCCCCAGCTCAGGCCCCGGTATCCCGGGACCCCCACGTAGCGGAGGGCGTCCAGGGCCCAGGTGGGGGGGAAGAGGAGGGAAAGGGGCGTGGTCCAGAACGGGAGGAGGACCACCGGGAACATGCAGCCCGTGGCCACGTAGAAGGCGAACTCCCCGATGTTCTGGATGAACCCCCCGTACCGCGTGAGGACGAAGAGGGCGGAGAAGAGGAGCCCCACCGTGGCGAGCGTGGCGATGACGAACGCGAAGAGGCCCACGAACAGAAGGGGGTCCCGGAGGGGCAGCGGGGCATGGTAGGTCGCGGCGATGACCAGGAAGACCAGGGCGCCGCCGGCGAGGCCGATGAGGGTGTTCCAGAGGACGCGGCCCGCCACCACCCACAGGTAGCGGGCGGGGGCGCCCAGGACGGGTTCCAGGGTCCCCAGGAAGCGGTCCTGACCGATGGCCCAGCCGCTCCCGTACAGGGTCTGGCCCCACATGCTCATCATGCCGGCGCCGAGGATCGCGTAGAGGACCAGGACGGGACCCGATCCGCGGTACATCTCGTAGGCCGCCAGCGCGAAGATCACCGGGGCGACGATGCTGGGGATGAGCCACTGGGGATCGGCCACGAAGGTCTGGGCCGCCAGCCGGAAGCTGGCCCCCAGGATCCGGGGACCCGGGGGCGGGGGGGTCCCCCTCATGTGGCCTCCTCCTCCACGAGGTCCAGGTAGATGTCCTCGAGGGTGGTGGTGCGCTCCCGGATGCGGAGGTCCCGCTGGAGGGGGAGGGAGGCCCGGATGTCCCCCTCGGTGGTCTCCGGGGTGCGGACGCGCAGGGTGAGGCGTTCCCGGGGACCGAAGTCCTCCTCCACGATGCGGGAGACCCCCGGGAGCGCCCGCAGGAGGGAGAGCTCCTTCTCGTCGAAGCCGTACCCCTCCACCTCGATGGTCCGGTCGCCGCCCACCAGGCGACGGAGCCCATCCACGGTGTCCTCGGCCACGATGCGCCCCCGGGTGAGCACGGAGATGCGGTGGCAGAGCTCCTCCGCCTCGAACATGTAGTGCGTGGTGAGGAAGATGGTCACTCCCTGCGACGCGAGGGTGCGGATGAGCTTGCGGATCTCCCGGGCGCTCTTGGGGTCCAGTCCGATGGTGGGCTCGTCGAGGAACAGGAGCTCCGGCTCATGGAGGAGCCCCCGGGCGAGGTGGATCCTCTGCTTCATCCCCCGGGAGTACTCCTCCACGCGCCGGTCCGCCGCGGAGGTCATCCCCACCAGTTCCAGGACCTCGTCGATCCGGCGGGCGCGCCGGGCCACCGGGACTCCGTAGAGGTCGGCGAAGTAGCGAAGGTTCTCCCGCCCGCTCACCCGGTTGTAGAGCCCCCGCTCCCCTCCCAGCACGAGACCGATGCGCGAGCGGATGGCCCGGCTCTCCGTGCTCACGTCGAGCCCCAGCACCCGGGCGGTCCCCGAGGTGGGGAGGAGCAGGGTGGCGAGGATCTTCGTGAGGGTGGTCTTGCCGGCCCCGTTGGGGCCCAGGAGCCCGTAGACCTCCCCGGAGGAGACCTCCAGGTTGACCCCCCGGAGGGCCTCGGTCCGGACCGCGTCCTGGAAGAAGAAACCCTTGCGGCTCTGGTAGACGCGGGTGAGGTCCCGCGTGAGGATCACCGGGAGGGACATGCGGACCAGACCCCCACCGAAGGCCCTTGATGAGGCTTGTGCGCCCTTCAGGCGGCCCAGAGGAGGTGGCTGTCCCCGAACTCGTGCCAGAGGTAGCCCCGCGCCACGGCCTCCCGGTAGGCCCCGCGGACCCGGTCCTCTCCGGCCAGCGCGTAGAGGAGCGCGAGATGGCTCGTGGAAGGATCGTGGAAGCCGGTGATGAGTCCCTGGAAGGTCCGCACGGGCCGGTCGGGGAGGATCATGCGTCGGGTGAACCCACGGCGGGGGCGCACCTCTCCCCCGTGCCACGCGGATTCCAGGGCGCGGGCCACGGTGGTGCCCACCGCCACCACGCGGCGCCCATGGCGCAGGGCCTGGTTCACGGCCCGGGCGGTGGCCTCGGGGACCTCGAAGGGTTCCGGCGGGAACGGCTGATCCTCCACCCGGGGGGCCTCCACCTCCTGGCTGGAGAGGCCGCAGTGGAGCACCACGGAGGCGACGCCCACCCCGGCTCCCCGGCAGGCGTCCCCCACGGTCTCGGTGAAGGGCCGGGAGGCGCTGGGCATCTCCGCGCTCCCGGGCCATCGTCCCCAGAAGGTCTGGTAGCTCGCGAGGGGGTAGCTCCCGGAGAGGTACCCGTAGCGCACCGGCTCTCCCCAGCGGGCCATCGCTTCCCCGAGATCCGGCCCCGACTCCACCCGCACGAACCAGAAGCGTGGGAGCCCGGGGTGGGGGCCCACGGCCCGGAGCGAGGTGGTTCCCACCCGGAACCGGAGGCCCTCGGAGAGGAGGTCCGGTCCCGGCCGGGAGGGGGAATGGCGGGGTTCCGCGAGCCAGGTCCCGCCGCCGTAGTGTGTGGAGAGGTTCAGGAGGAACTCCCCGAACGGCCCCCGGGCGGGGAGGCTCGCGGGAAGCGTCTGGCTCTCGTTCACCACCAAAAGGTCCCCGGGCCGGAGATGGCGGGAGAGGTGGAGGAAGGTGTCGTGCTCCGTACCCCGGGCCGTGGTGACCAGGAGGCGGACCCGGTCCCGGGGGACCCCCCGGGCCTCGGGGGGGCGCGTGGCCTCGAGCTCCGCCGGACGATGGAAGAGGAGGTGTCCGCGGTTCACGGGCGCACCTCCCACCGGTCTCCCTGCGCCCGGTAGCGCTCGCCGCTCACCCGGTCCCCCGGCTGCCCCAGGAGCCAGGCCCAGAAGGGGAGGGTCACCTCGGGGAGGGGCCGGTCGTCGATGGATTCCCCCGGATACGCCGCCTGATGGAGCGCCGTCCGCATGTCCCCGGGGTCCACGCTCACCACGGAGATCCCGTCGTCCCGGAGCTCTTCCGCGAGCGTCTTGGAGAGGAGATCGAGGGCCGCCTTGCTGCCGCCGTAGCCTCCCCATCCGGCGTAGCCCTCCCGGGCGGCATCGCTGGAGATGTTCCAGATGCGCCCATGGGATGCGGCGAGGAAGGGATGCGCCAGCTGGATCAGCCGGAGAGGTCCCACCAGGTTCACCTCGAGGATCTCCCGGAACGACTCCACGGGAAGGTCCCGGAGGGGGACCCGGGGGGAGGGCCCCAGCGCCGAGGCATTGTTGACCAAAAGGTCCAGGCGGCCCAGGGAGCCTACGGCCTCCATCCAGCGCCGGCGATCCTCCTCCCGGGCCACGTCTCCCGGGAGCGCCTCCACCCGGACCCCCCGGGCCCGGAGGCGGGTGGCCGTGGCCGTGAGGGGGCCGGGGTCGCGAGCGGTGAGAACGAGATGGAACCCCTCGGCGCCCAGGAACGTCGCCAGGGTGGCCCCGAGGCCCCGGCTCCCTCCCGTGATGAGCGCCACCGGTGGGGAGTGCGTCATGGACCCTCCGCCCGGGGACGGATGAGGAACCGGCAGACGGGGTCGCCCGCCACCACCCGGTGGGAGGTCTCCACCCGGGCCCCCAGGAGACCCTCGAAGAGACGGCGCTCCACCTCGCAGGCCTCCCCGTACTCCCCCGCGATGGCCAGGATGGGGCAGTTGTGCTCCCGGACCTCGAAGAGCCCCCGACGTCGGGGTCCCCGCTCCGCCATGTACCCCTCCGCCTCCCGGATCTGGACGAGGCGGTCCACCCGCTGGGGGAGGTCCCGGCCCCGGAAGGAAGGGGCGTGCCGCCGCGCGACCTCGTGGGCCCGTTCCTGGAGGAGCTCCACCACGGCGCCGCGGCCCAGCCGCTCTTCCAGGAACCGGAGCGCGCAGAGGGAGACATCGGCGTAGGCGGTGGGGAAGAGCCGCGCGGCGTCGGGGGCGAGCTGGAACACGGCGGCGGGGCGTCCGGGGCCCCCCCGCCGGTAGCTCCTCTGGACGAGGCCCTCGGACTCCAGGATCCGGAGGTGACGGAGCACCGCCACCCGGGTGAGGGCCACATCGTCGGCGAGGTCCTGGAGCGACCGGGGCCCGCCGCGCTTCAGGCGCAGGAGGATCTCCCGCCGGGTGGGGCCGAAGTCCTCCTGTAGGGGTTCCGGCGCCATGCTCCTCGCCTCCGCGACTTCCATGGGGGCGGAGTTTATGAAGAAAACAGTTTACAAATTATCCCAACCCGCTCCGTGGGGGGGTCGGTCCCGTGGGGGAGGGCCGGCCGGGGACGAACGGGAGGGGGACCACCGTCCCCGTCACCTCTCGCCCCCGCAGGGTGGCGGTGAGGCCCGTGCCCGGCGCGGTGAGCCCGGGGGGGAGGTACGCGAGGGCGATGCCCCGTCCCAGGGTGGGGGAAAGGCCCCCGGAGCTCACGGACCCCACGTCGCGGCCCCCGTGGAAGAGCGGGGCCCCGTGCCGGGGGATCGCCGTGGAGTCCTCGAAGAGGATCCCGCTCCAGCGGGCGTAATCCCCCCGGGCCCGCTGCGCCTCCAGCGCGGGGCGTCCCACGAAGGGATGGTCGAAGTCCACGAAGCGTTCCTGGCCGGCCTCGAGGGGGGTCCGGTCCGTCTGGAAGTCCACCCCGGAGAGGAGGTAGCCCTTCTCCATGCGCAGCGTGTCCCGGGACCCGAGGCCGCAGGGGACCGCGCCGGCGGCGCCCAGCCGCCGCCAGAGTTCCGGGGCCCCCGGGGCGGGGACCAGGATCTCGAACCCCAGCTCTCCGGTGTATCCCGTCCGGCTCACCCAGACCTCCCGGGCGAGGCGCGCGCGGAGCGGATCGGGATCCGGGGGGACCGGAAGGGGAAACGGGGAGGGGACGAAGGCTCCCGTGTAGAACCGCAAAGGAGGGAGCGGGAGGCCCAGGGCGGATTCCACCGCGGCCCGGGAGCGGGGTCCCTGGACCGCCACCATGGCGGTGTCGCCGTTGAGCATCTCGATCCGCGTCTCCCGGGGGCGGTGCTGGAGGAGGATCTCCCGGATCCGCGGCGCCGTGGCGGCATTGGGGACCACCAGGAACTCCCGGGGGGTCTCCTGGGAGTCCAGGCGGCTCACCAGGAGGTCGTCATGGATCTTCCCCTCGTCGTTCAAGAGGAACGAGTACCGGCACTGCCCGGGGCGCAGGCGATGCGCGTCGGTCACGGTCCGCCGCGCGAGGAGCCATGCGGCTCCCGGGCCCGAGACCGAGAGGACCCCCATGTGGGAGACGTCGAACATGCCCACGCCCTCCCGGACGGCCCGGTGCTCCGCGAGGATGCCGGAGGCCGTGTAGTAGAGGGGCATCTCCCATCCTCCGAACGGGACCATGTGGGCTCCCGCGTCCCGGTGCTCCGCATGGAGCGGCGTCCGGCGGAGGTCGGAGGAAGGCGCCGCGTCCGGTGCCGGTGCGGCGGCGCTCCCGGGTCCGGTCACGTGACGAGCTCCCCCACCCGGCCCAGTTCCAGGGCGAGGCGGAGCTCCCGCGCCCATCGGCGCCCGGAGGACATGGGCTCCCGCCAGAGGGTGTTGCCGTACGGGTGCCCCAGGGCCATGTGCACGTTGGTCCCTCCGCCGATGCGCACCGCCACGTCGAAGACGTGGAGATGACCATCGGGATCCACGCACGTCTGGAGGCAGAAGGGACCCAGGACCCCGGGGGGGTAGCGCTCCCGGGCCGCGTCGACGAAGAGCTCCCCCAGGCGGAAGGCCTCCTCGAGGAGGGATTCGCGCACGGTGAGGGTTCCGTGGCCCACCACGGTGTAGACGGGGATCCGGGCGGCGGGGGGCAGGCTGAGCTGCTGCTCCGCCGGGAGCCGGACGAGCCCGTCGAGGGAGCTCTCCCGGCGCTCGTCGACGCCCAGGAGCTCCAGGCCCTCCTCCCGGGGCACGAGGGGGCTGAAGAAGTAGTTGAAGTTGAAGACCGGACCCAGGATGTAGCGCTCGATCCGCGCCCGGGCGAGGTCCTCGGGACGGATCACGCCGGCGTCCTGGAGCTTCTGGGACTTCTCCCGGTACTCCTCGTACGAAGCACAGGTGAAGAAGCCGCGCTCCAGGCGCTTCACCGCGTGGGGGAGCTTCACCATCACGAGGCCGTCGATGGAGCGAGGGTCCTTCACTTCCTCCGGGAACGGGATGCCCGCCCGCGCGAGGAGCGTGTAGTAGTTCTCCCGCTCCGACCGCTCCTCCAGCCGCAGGAGGGCCCGGGACCCCAGGAGGGGGATCTCCAGGCGGTCCTCCAGCGCATCCAGGGGGACGTAGGAGGAGAGCGCGCGGTTGGGGACCAGGATCACCCGCGCCTCCCGGAGGGCTCGCTGCGTCTCCGGACGCAGCACGTCGGCGAAGCGGTCCAGGATGTGGACATCGTCCACGCACCCGCGCGGGCCGGCTCCGCGGGGACCCGGGCGGACCCGGTAGTACCGGGAATACGTGAGCTCCCGTCCCCGCTGGCACAGGGCGAGGGTGCGGAACCCTTCGGCATGGGCGCCGTCGAGGATGTCCAGAGCGGAATGCGAGGCGATGGTCCCCACCGTGAGGTCCGGCCCATACGCCCGGGCCCGTTCCCGGACGAGGTTCCGGTCCATCATGGGGTTCGGCTCCTCCCGGGGTCGGACGCCGCACCCTCCGGGGAACCGAGGAGGCCCAGGGCGCGGGCCACCCTCTCGGGGGTGAGGGGGAGCTCCCGGACCCGGTGCCCCGTGGCATCGGCCACTGCGTTGGCCACGGCGGCGGGCACCGGGATGATGGGGGGTTCCCCCACTCCCTTGGCCCCGCCCACCCCGGACCCCGGGAACCCTTCGAGGGCCACGATCTCCAGGGGCGGCACCTCCGCGAGGGTGGGGATGCGGTAGTCCAGGAGGCCGGGGTTGCGCAACCGTCCATCGGGGCCCAGGAGGCCCTCCTCGGTGAGCGCCGTCCCCAAGCCCATCACCACTCCTCCCTCCACCTGGCCCCGGTATCCATCCACGTCAAAGACCTTCCCGGCATCCTGCCACGCCGCGTAGCGGATCACCTGGACCGCACCGGTCTCGGGATCCACCGCCACGTGGGCGAGGTGCACGCTGGCCGTGAGGTCGGAGTACGGGTACAGGGCCCCTTCCACCACGACCGATTCGTCCAGGCTCCCTCCCTTCCCGTAGTGCTTCCCCCGGCGCAGGATCCCTCCGTCCTTCCGCTCTTCGGGGGTGAGGAGCTCGAGGAGCGGCTGGCTCCGGCCGCCTCCCTCGACCCGGACCTCACCACCCTCCCAGGCCAGGCGGACCTCGGTGCGGGGAGGGAGGGGCGGGTGGAAGCGCCGGGCGAGCTCCTCCAGGATCGCGCGGGCGGCCTTGTCCACGGCGAAGCCCAGCGTGGAGAGGGTGCGGCTCCCCCAGACCCCCGAATCGTACGGCGCGCGGGACGTGTCGTGGTAGTCCACGGTGATGTGCTCGGCGGGGAGGCCCGTGGCCTGGGAGGCCACGGAGACGAGGCCGCTCACCACGGTCCCGTTCCCGATCTCCCGCTCCCCCTGCCGGACGGTGAGCCCCCCCGGTCCCAGGAAGAGGTCCGCTTCCCCGCCCGCCGTGGTGCCGGTGGACCAGTATCCCACGGCCACCCCGAGGCCGTGGTGGGGAGGGAGCTGGGGCCGCCAGGACCGGATCCGCTCCTGGGCCTCCCGGAGGGCCGCCTCCGCGGCAAAGGGGGGGACCTTCTGGCCGAAGGGGGTGAGGTCCCCCTCGCGCCAGACATGGCGCCGTCGGAACTCCACCGGATCCACGCCCATCCGCCGGGCGAGGCTGTCGATGTGCCCCTCCGCGGCGAACGCGCATTGGGGGGCGAGGGGGGCCCGGTGGGGTCCGAAGGGAGGGCGGTGGGTCCGCAGGGCATACCCTTCCACCTCCCACGCCTCCAGGCGGTACGGCCCCAGGGTGAACCCGAGGCTGTAGCCCAGGGCAAAGTCGCGGCCGGGGAGAGAGTTCCCCGTGTCCAAGAGAAGACGGGTCCGGCGCGCCACGAGCCGTCCGTCGATCACCACGCTGGTCATGCGGAAGACGGCGGGCTGCGTGCTGCGCGCCCAGAGGAACTCCTCCCGGAAGCTGAGCCCGATGCGCACCGGCCGTCCGGTCTTCTTTGCGAGGAGGAGGGCGTGGGGCTCCAGGATGGCCTCGTTCTTCCCGCCGAAGCCCCCTCCCACCCAGGTCCCCTCCACCCGGAGGTGTTCCGCCGGGAGGTGCAACTTGTCCGCGAGGTCCTCCCGGATCCCGAAGGGGGTCTGGGTGGTGGTGATCACGTGCCAGTCCGAGCCCCGGACCTCCGCGAGGCAGGCGTGGGGCTCCAGCGCCACCTGGGCCACCATGCCGGTGCGGTAGGTCTCCTCGTGCACCAGGTCCCCGCGGGCCGCCACGGCCTCGAAGTCCCCCCGGCGGGCCAGGACGTGCCCGGTGACGTGGGGGTTCCCCTTCATCTCTTCCCGATCCGGCCACCGGGGGAACTCGCTCTCGATGTCGGTGAACGACGGGAGGGGCTCGTACTCCACCCGGACGGCGCGGGCGCCCTGCCGCGCCGCCGGGAGGGTCTCGGCCGCCACCACGGCGACGGGCTGGCCCACGAACCGGACCTCCTCCGCGGCGAGGAGGGGAGGATCCTCCACGAACCCGTCGGGGAGGAGCGCGGGGAGGTCCTCGGCGGTGAGCACATCCACCACGCCCGGGACCTTCCGTGCGGGGGAGGGGTCCAGGAGCCGGATCCGCGCATGGGCGTGGGGACTCGTGACGTAGGCGGCCCAGAGCATCCCGGGGAGCTCCAGGTCCCCGGCGTAGGGGACGGCGCCCATCGCCTTGGGCAGCGCATCGGACCGCGTCATCCTTCCCTCCCGGCGCGGCGGAAGGTGGAGGGTTCGCGGGGGGTCCCCGACCCCTCGCCCAGGATCCGTGCCAGCGCCCGCAGGATCCCGTAGTACCCCGTGCATCGGCAGAGGTTGCCGCCCAGGTCCGCCCGGAGATCCTCCACGGTCCACGGGCCTCCTTCCGGGGGTCCCTCCCGCAAGAGGGAATGGACCGCGAGGACGAACCCCGGCGTGCAGTAGCCGCACTGCACGGCACCCGCCTCGGCGAAGGCCTCCTGGACCTTCCGGGCGGCCTCGGAGCCGGAGAGTCCCTCCACCGTCACGATCCCCCGCCGGTCCGCCTCGGGAGCGAGGAGGAGACAACTCAGGACGCTCTGCCCGTCGAGGAGCACCGTGCACGCGCCACAGTCCCCCGTCCGGCACCCCTCCTTCGTCCCCCGGAGACCCAGGCGCCACCGGAGGAGGTCCAGGAGGCGGAGGTCGGGAGGGACCTCCTCCACCGTCCGTTCCTCCCCGTTCACGGAGACCGTGACGGAGTTCATCCCCGGGCCTCCCAGCGGGTCCGGGCCCTCTCCACCGCGCGCCGGACCAGGATGGAAAGAAGGTGCCTTCGGTATCCCTCGGTGGCCCTCTGATCGGTCCGGAAGCGGACCTCCTCGGCCGCGGTCTCCGCCGCCTCCCGCACCTCCTCGGCTCCGGGGGTCACCGAGGTGAGGGCCCGCTCGGCCCGGGGGAGCCGCTGCGGTACCGGATCGACCCCCCCCGCAGCCAGGTGCCAGAGACCCCCCCGGGACCCGGTCGGGTCTCCCCCGCGCACCGATGCCGCGGCCGACACCTGGGAGATGTCGTTCACGGGTCGCACCCTCTGCCAGAGATAGGCACCGGCCTGGGGGGCCGGGACCCGGATCTCCTGGATGAGCTCCCCCGGTTCCAGCCCGGTGCGCCAGGAACCCCGGAGGAAACCGTCCAGGGGGACCTCCCGGACCCCTCCTTGGGAGACGAGCCGCAAGGTGGCCCCGCTGGCGAGGAGGGGAGGGAGGAGGTCCGAGACGGGCGAGGATCTTACGATGTTCCCCCCCAGGGTGGCCCGGTGCCGGAGCTGGACACTCCCCACGTCCCGCAGCGCCTCCCACAGGGCCGGTAGACGCGCGGAGAGCCCCGGCGCCCGTTCCACGTCCCGCAGGGGGGCGAGGCTTCCCACGGAAAGGACGCCCTCCTCCCAGCGGACCCAGCGCCAGGGGAGCCGGGCGAGGGAGACCACCCGCCGGGGGCGGAAGCGGCCGAAATCCATCGCCAGGAGGAGGTCGGTCCCGCCGGCCATCGCCAGGGTCTCCTCCGGGGATTCCCCCAAGAAGGAAAGGACCTCGGGGAGGGTGGAGGGGGTGAGGAACTGGAACGACATCTTCCGCCCGGAGGGTGGCCTCAGCACGTGGGCCTACAAAGGGATTCACCGTGGGGCCCCCGGTTCCCCACCGGGGGGAGCCCCCCTTCAGCCGGCCTTCGAGGTGGCGCCCGCCGTCCGGGAGGGGTGGGGCGCCCCCCGGCGCCGTGCCCCCTCCCCGGCGCCGAACTGCTCCTTCTCCGTGGACCCGTCCATGGCCAGGGTGCCGGTGAGCCCTCCCGAGAGGACCTGGGCCACGTCGTCGAAGTACCCCGTTCCCACGAACGACTGGTGCTTCACCGCCCGGTACCCGTGCTCCTCGGCACGGAACTCCGCCGCCTGGAGCTCGGTGTAGGCGGGCATCCCCGTGCTGGCGTAGCCCTGCGCCAGCTGGAAGGTGGCGAGGTTCAGCGCATGGAAACCGGCGAGGGTCACGAACTGGAACTTGTATCCCAGGGCGCCCAGCTCCTCCTGGAAGCGGGCGACCTCGGGAGCCGGGAGCTTCTTCCCCCAGTTGAAGGAGGGGGAGCAGTTGTACGCCAGCATCTTCCCGGGATACTGGGCGTGGATCTCACGGGCGAACCGGCGCGCCTCGTCGAGGTCGGGGCCCGCGGTCTCGAACCAGAGGAGGTCGGCGTACGGGGCGTAGGCGAGCCCCCGGGTGATGGCCGCCTCGAGGCCTCCCCGGAACCCGTAGAACCCTTCCGGGGTCCGCTCCCCCGTGAGGAAGGGACGGTCCCGGGGGTCGATGTCGCTGGTGAGGAGCTTCGCGGAGAGCGCGTCGGTGCGGGCGATGAGCACCAGGGGGACGTCGAGGATGTCCGCTGCGAGCCGCGCCGCCCAGAGCTTCTGGGAGAACTCCCGGATGGGGACCAGGACCTTCCCGCCCATGTGGCCGCACTTCTTGGCGGAGGCGAGCTGGTCCTCGAGATGGAGCCCCCCCGCCCCGGCCTCGATGAGCCCCTTGGTGAGCTCGAAGACGTTGAGGTTCCCCCCGAAGCCCGCCTCCGCGTCGGCCACGATGGGGGCGTACCAGTAGATCTCGTCGGAGCCCCCGGCGTGCTGGATCTCATCCATCCGCCGGAACGCGTGGTTGATCCGCCGCACCAGGTTGGGCATGCTGTCGGCGGGGTAGAGGCTCTGGTCCGGGTAGGTCTCCCCCGCGTCGTTGGCGTCGGCGGCCACCTGCCAGCCGCTCGCGTAGATCGCCGGAAGCCCCGCCTGGACCATCTGCACCGCCTGGGTCCCCGTCATGGCCCCCAGGGTGGCCACGTAGTCCGTGGTGCGCAGGAGGTGCCACAACCGCTGGGCTCCCATCTTCGCCAGGGTGTGCTCGATGGGCACCGATCCCCGGAGCCGCTCCACGTCCTCCGCCCGGTACGGGCGGAGGATGCCCTTCCATCGTTCCTCCAGTCTCCAGACGCTCCCCTCTCCCCCCTTCTTCATCCTTCTCCTCCCGGTTCGTCTCCCAGCTCTTGGTAAGCTCGGAGGGTGAGGAACTCGGGGAGGCGGGGGTCCCGGACCACCTCGTCCAGGAGTTCCGCGGCCCGGCGGGCGGGTCCGTCCGGGCCCCCGCGGATCTCCCGCTCCCCGAGAAGGGTGGAAAGTTCGGATCCGAGGAATTCCCGGAAGAGGGCGGGCGAAAGGGTCCGTCCGTCGGAGAGCGTCTGGCCCCAGCGGACCCACTGCCAGAGCTGGGACCGGGCGATCTCCACCGTGGCGGCATCCTCCATCCGGTGGTCGATGGCCACCGCGCCCTGGCCCCGGAGCCATCCTTCGAGGTAGCGCAGCGCCACCCGGACGTTCCCCCGCGCCCCCTCGGGGGTCACGGGACCCTCGGGGATGGCGAGGAGCTCCGTCGCCCCGGGGGGAGGGCCCTCCGGGCGGCGGCCGATCTGGTTCGGGGTGGGCATCTCCCGGTCGAAGACTTCCGTGGCGAGGGCGACGAGGCCGGGGTGGGCCACCCACGTCCCGTCGTGGCCGGCCCGCACCTCCCGAACCTTGTCCCTCCGGACCAGTTCCATGGCCCGGGCGTTGGCCTCGGGGTCGTCCTTGATGGGGATCTGGGCGGCCATCCCTCCCATGGCGTGGATCCCCCGGCGGTGGCAGGTGGCGATGAGGAGCCGCGAGTAGGCGGTGAGGAACGGGCGGTCCATGGTGAGGAGGGCCCGGTCGGGGAAGATCCTCGCGGGGTCGTGGGCGAACGTCTTCACGAAGCTGAAGATGTAGTCCCACCGGCCGCAGTTGAGGCCCGCCGAGTGGTCCCGGAGCTCCCAGAGGATCTCGTCCATCTCGAAGACGGCGGGGAGGGTCTCGATGAGCGCCGTGGCCCGGAGGGTGCCCGGGCGGATCCCCAGGGTCTCCTGGGCCCACCGGAAGACCTCGTCCCAGAGCCGGGCCTCGCCGTGGTGCTCCATCTTGGGGAGGTAGAAGTACGGGGCCGTGCCGCGCCGGAGGAGCTCCCGGGCGTTGTGGAAGAAGAACAGGCCGAAATCGAAGAGGCTCGCCGGCACCGGCGCCCCGTCCACCCACATGTGCCGCTCCACCATGTGCCAGCCCCGGGGCCGCACCATGAGGGTCGCCACCCGGGGACCCAGCGTGAGATGCCGCCCGTCGGGGTCCGTGAACTCGATCCGCCGGCGGACCGCGTCCATGAGGTTCTCCTGGCCCTGGAGGGTCCCCCGCCATGTGGGGGAATGGGCATCCTCGAAGTCCGCCATGTAGACGCGGGCCCCCGAGTTCAGGGCGTGGATGATCATCTTCCGGTCCACGGGCCCCGTGATCTCCACCCGGCGGTCCTCGAGGTCCGGGGGCGGGCGCGCCACCGTCCAATCCGATTCCCGGATCTCCCGGGTCTCCGGCAGGAAGTCCGGGGTGCGTCCGGCCCGGACCGCGTCCTGGAAGCGGGCCCGGTAGGCGAGGAGCTCCTCCCTCGGGCCCCGGAACCTGCGCACGCACTGGGCCACGAATTCCACGGCGTCGCGGGAGAGGACGTCCTCGGCCCCCGCGAGCGCTCCGCGGAACTCCACCCCGTGAGGGAGGGAGGGATGAGAATTGGAGCCCGACGTCGGTGGCGCGGCGGTGGGTGCTTCCGATCCCCCAGCCCTTGTTATTCCGTCCACGAGGAGGAGGCTCCGCCCGGACTGGCGGTCCTTGGGTAAAAATGTTCCGCTGGGGTCCTCCGGGGCGCAGAGGCCGCAGGTCGCGGAGCAGGGGGCACGGCGATGATGTCCCGGGGGCGGGGGAGGCGGAGTGGCCGCCGGGCCCTCCGGAAGGGCCGGGGCCTCAATCCCTCGGCCAATCCCCGCCCGCGGGCGGGTGCCTTCTGTGCCTTCGCCCGATCCAGATCCCCGCGGCGACCCCCGCGGCGGCGAGGACGACGAGGAGGCCCGCCGTCTCCGGGGGTCCCAGGGTTCCGAGGAAACCCCCGGACGGCGTCGACACGTTTTGCGTGAGGTTCCACTCTATCCGGACGATCTCCCCCTGCGCCACGAACATCTCCCCCTCCTGGGAGGCGAATCCGGGGGCGGAGGCGGTGAGGACGTGCCACCCGGGGGCCACCGACTGGTTGAATCCCCCGGAGGCGGTGAGGGGGACCGGGGTCCCGTTGAGGAGGACATGGGCATCCGCGGGCGTGATGGTTCCGGAGATCCAGCCCACGTCCGGGGCGGAAGGGAAGAAGACGGCGACGGACCCATTGCCCCGGACATCCAACTGGAAGGACGGAGGCAAGGTGCCTCCGACGGTGATGGAGAGGTTCCCCGATGCCCGGATGTCGCCGGCGACGACGAGGTGACCCGGACAGGAGACCGCCTGCAGGGTATAGTTCCCCGGAAGGAGGGCGAGCCGGGAGCCGTTGGAGATCGGGGACCCGTTGAGGAAGAGTTCCCCGCAGCCCGCGGGGGCCAGCGAGAACGACACCGTGACGGGGATGGGCGTGAACGTCACGTTGACGAGGACCCCCTCCCCCCCGATGGACAGGATGCCGGAGGCGGGCGACGCGTCGTATCCGGGGGGGCCTCCCACAAGATAGACCCAGGAGCCGTTGGGCTCCCCCACGGTCACCTCGTCGGTGGAGGAGGCGAGGACGATCCCGTTGAGATCCACGGACCAGGGAGTCCCGGACGGAAGCCCGGTCTCGCGGAAGCGCACCGGATATGTGGACAGGGGGCCGAAGAGTGCCAGCTCTTCCCAGGAGCTGTTGGTGGAAAGGGGAAGGGGATCCTCGGGCCCGCTGTAGGATCCGGTTCCCAATCCCGTCCATCCCAGGAACCGGAACCCGGGATCCGGGTACGCCAGCAGGGTGAGCGAGCCCCCCGCGTCGTACCACCCGCTCGCCGGATAGACGAGCCCATCCGCGGCGGGTGTGCCGGAGATCCCCTCGGAGTACTGGGTCTGTCCGGCGACGGAGACCGTGGCGGGGCTCGCCGAGATGGAGACCGTGCCCGAATCGGGGGTGAGGACCACCCGGGCGCCGGGCGCCACCGATAGGGGGCTCGCCACAAGGTAGGGATAGGTCCCGTTGGTCTCGTTGAACGTGATCGTGGAGGCGGTGGAGGAGATGGAGATGCCCCCCACGTCCACGGACCAGGTGATCCCCGGGGAAGGGTTGGTCCAGACGAACGAGAGGGGATAGTTTGTCTCCGGGGTGAAATAGGCCGACTCGTTCACGGGCGCCTCCATGGTCACGAAGGCCGGGTCGTCGGGGCCCGAATAGTTGCCGGTCCCCGTGCCGGACCAGAAGGAGAACGCGGAGCCACGGGCCCCCCACGCCGTGAGGTTCACCCGGGCCCCGGCGGCGTACCATCCGGGTGCGGGTGCGACGTTCCCGGCGCCGGAGGGGAACACGGACGTCCCGAGGTGATACTGGAGCGCAAAGGAGATGTTCACGGTCCGGGGTCCGCCGGCCACCGTCACGTTCCCCGAGGAAGGGATGGCGATGTACCGGGTCCCCCACGGGCCCGGGACCGGGGAATCCACCTGGAACGGGTAGGTCCCGTTGGGGACCGCAAACCCGATCTCGGGGGTGGAGGAGGAGTTGGAAGAGCCTCCCAACGTGGCGGTCCAGGGAGTCCCCGGGGGAAGACCGGTCTCCGCGAGGGTCACGTTGTACGTTCCCGCCGCCGCTCCGGTGGTCTCCTGGAAGTACGCGAGCGGTCCGTGCCAGTGGAGGTTCCACGCTTCGAGGGCGAAGAAATAGGTGGTCTGGGGGAGGAGGTCCGTCACCGTGGTGGTCCGGTTGGATCCGAAGAGGGCCCGGGCGTGCGTCCAGGACCCGTTGTGAAGGCCCCAGAAGAGGGTCCAGTTCACGATGGGCTGGGCCCCGGAGCTGGGAGGCATCCACGCCACGGTCACGTTGGTCGCCTGGTGCGTCACGCTCCGGAGGAGGGGCGCTCCCGGCGCCCCTACCTGGGCGAGAGCCGAAGTGGCGGGGAAGGGGAACTCGGGAGCACCGGTCCTCCAGAGGTACCAGACCGTTCCCACCGGGGATCCGTAATCCCCGTCGATGTTGCACCGGGTCCCGTTCCCCGAGTTCCCTGCGCAGAACGCGTTCATGTTGGAGAGGAGGTACGACGTGTTCCGGAAGAAGCCGGGGGCGCTGCGCGTGGAGAACGCATCGAAGTGCTGCGCGCTCACGGGATTGATGGGGGTGACGTTGGTGTCGATCCAGCCCTGCCCCCCCGGGTTCGCGATCCAGGAGCTGTTGTTGAAGGTGGGGTTCCAGGCGACGTTGAACCCTGGCCCATCGCTCACGATGGTGGGCCGCTCCACCTCGCTGGCGCATCCGCAGGGGGCGCCGTTGATGTCATAGTTCGAGCCCGAGACCGTCCCCGAGGGGTTGTCGTTGGAGGCGATCATCCCCGTGAGGATCCCCGTGGAGGCATTGTAGCCAAACTCCTCCCAGAGGATGGCGGCGATGTTGGGGTTGTTGGATGCCTCCGCCACCACGAGGGTATGGCTGGTGACGTTGAGGAGGGTCCCGTCCACCCCGTTGGACACGTAGCCGCTCCCGTAGGTCCCGGTGTACACGGGGACGAGCCGCGTTCCCGGCGCCGGTCCCTGGAGCTGGTACTCCACGATGCCGTCGGCGCTGCTCCCCTCCGCCTGCACGTCGACGTAGGCGTTGAGGTACGCCTCCCAGTAGATGTTGTTCGCCTCGAAGAACGACAGGTGGCCCAGGGTCCACTGCGTCCGGTTGAGGAGGTTGTAGCCCAGGACCGTCCCGTCGGACTCGATGAGTGTGGCGATGAAGTGGGAACCGTCCTGCCCGATCATGTCGATCTGGCCATTGGTGACGAGATTGGCGTCGGTCACCCCGGAGAAGTTGTACTCCACGTGGGCCCCGGTGGTCACGTTCACCGCGTAGAAGGTGATGGTCGACGAGGACCCACAGCTCGTGAGGCATCCGAACTCGTAGAGGTAGGACCCGTCCTGGGTGGTGAAGAGCTCGTTGTCGAAGCCTCCGTAGTCCATGATGTTCTCGTAGAGATGGAGCCAGGGGGCGATGGGATAGGCGGTCCCGTTGGCGAAGGAATAGAAGACCAGGAGGCTCGAGGCATTGACGTAGAAGGCGCCATCCTGGGTCCAGGAGAGCACCGGTTTCATCGCCTGGTCCGGGTAGCCGCCGTCGTACTGGCTCCAGTTGTCCCAGTGGGGGAGCACGAAGGTCCGGTTGTCGTAGGGGATCTGGGGGAACACGGTCACGTTGAGGTGGAGGGTCACGCCGTTCGTGGAATCGGAGACGGGGAGTCCCTCGCCCCCGAAGCCGTTCGCCGGTACCGCGGCGACCCAGTAGTTGCCGGCCGGCACCGACGGGAACCCGTAGCTCCCGTTGGACGCGGTCGTGGTCTCGTCCACCAGCGGGGCGTTGAAGGGCCCGTTCCCCTGGGCCCACAGGCGGACGGGGACGTTCCCCAGAGGGGCCTCGCCCGAGGCGGCCCGGCCCAGGACGAAGCCGGTGAGGTTGAAGGAAGCGGTCCCCGCGGGGGACGTTCCTCCATCCCGGATGGAGATCGGGGTCAGTCTACCGGGGAATGGGCCGGAAGGGATGCCCCACGGGGGGATGGCGGTGAACGCCATGGCGATCCCCAGGACGAGGACAAGACCGGCTCGGACCGGTGGGCGCCGACGGGACCGGAGGACATGCCGGAAGGGAACGCTCCTGGGGGGGTCCATGCGCGGGAAGGTTAGGGAAACGTTATGCGATAAATGAATCGGAAGTGGCGGATCGTCCCGGGAACCTCCGTTCCGAGATCTCCTTCGCGCACCTTCGGGCGGGATCCCTTGTGTCTCCCCAAACGGTGAGAGGTCTGGCTGTGGAACGGACACGGGGGGGGAGATGGGCCGGGGGGACCGGATGTGGAAGTGGACCTATCGGTGGGCACCCGACGGAGCGATCCATGGCCCGGAGGAACGGTCTCCGTCCCGCAGGGCGAACGTTCCCTCTCCGAGGTCGCAAAGGGTTCAAGACCCCCCGACGGCTCGCGGCGGCGTCCATGCCCTTCGAGCTCACCGTTCGCTACAGCATCCCCCTCACGCCCCTCACCGACGTGGACGAGGTGCTCCGGGAGTTCCTCTCCCAGATCGGGTACCTCTCCGAAGGGGCCGACCCGGAGGCCACCGACGGCTCGGTGGCGTACCGCCTGATGCGGGACTGCCTGCTCCGGCACCCCGACCGGCTATGGTACCCCGAGGAGCTCACGGCGGTCCTCAAGACCAGCAAGCCCACGGTCTACCGCCACCTGAACCGCCTCAAGGCCCTGGACCTCCTCGAGGAGGTGGCGGAGGCGCAGGAAGGCGGCAAGGGCCGCAAGGGATTCCGTCTGCGCTACGGGAACCTGGGACGGGCCTGGGACTTCGTGGAGGCCAACGCCCAGAACGCTCTCAAGCACTACCGGGAGACGGTGGACCACCTGGGGAGGCTTCTCGAGGCCGAGAGGAAACCCGCGGTCCCCTCCTCCCCTTCGAAAGGGAAGCCGTCCTCGTGAGGGTGGGGGGGTCCGGACGCCGCGGGCCTCCCACCTGGGAACGGCCCGGAACTCTCAAGACCCGGGACCGCTGGATGCTCCTTCGATGCCCGACGACAAAAAGCGGCCCCTGGTGACCCTGACCGCCGGTTCCACCCTGACCATCCGATCCGCCGACCGATCCGAGGAACCCCTTGTGACCACCGGGATCTTCCGGGGGTACGTGAACCTGGGTGGGGACCAGGCGCTCTCGGTGGAGATGACCGAAGGGAAGGAGAAGGACGGCGCCGGACGGATCCGGCTCATCCCCTGCTCCGTGGTCCTCTCCCTGGAGATCCTGAACCACGCGAAGCCGGAGGAGGAGAAGCGCATCCCCGAGGCGGCCCAGGTGTACTTCGGATAGCGGAGGGAGGTCCCCCGGGGGACGGACGTGACCGGGTTCGGCGCCGGGGAAGCGGCGGCGGGGGGGGATCCCGCCCCCGTGGAGAGGCTCAAGGCCGCCCTGGAAGCGGCGGGATGGATGGGGCTCACGGAGAGGCAGCTCGCCGCGAAGACGGGCCTCCCGCCGGCGACGGTGCCGGAGGGTCTCTCCCAGCTCTCCCTCCGGGCCCCGCTCCGCCGGATGGGTCGGGGCCTCTGGGTCCTGGGGAAGTACGCCGAGGACCCCTCCGCCCGCACCGGCATCCCCGGGCCGGACGACTACGTTTCTCGCTTCTCCCGGGAATGCTCCCTTCTCCCGGAACCGTATGTGGGGGACATCCAGTTCCGGGGGAACGAGGAACGCCCCGTCCACCGATGGTGGCCCTACGTGCAGGGGTTCTCCGCCGGGTTCGTGGACCGGGTCCTGGAGCGGTTCGGGGCCGGACCCGGGACGCGGGTCCTGGACCCGTTCTGCGGGAGCGGCACGGTCCTTGTCCAGGCCCGGTTGCGCGGGTGTGCCGCATTTGGCGTGGAGCGGATGCCCATCGCCGCCCTCGCCGTCCGGGCGAAGAGCCACTGGGAGGCATCCCCGGAGGACCTGGGGCGCTGGGCGCGCGACGTGGTGCGGCTTGCCCGGGAGGGACCCCTCGCCCCTGCCCCGTTCCTCTCCCGTCTCCATGACCAGTTCTCCCGGGAGGCGCTGGACTCCCTCCGGCGGCTGAAGGCGCAGCTCTGGGAGGTCCCGGAGGGGCCCCTCCGGGACCTGCTCACCGTGGCCTTCGCGTCGATCCTCGTCCCCTCGAGCCAGCTCAAGCGGGCCCCGTGCCTGGGGTACGCCCGGAAGCCTCCGGTGCCGGGGGGACGGCCGTTCCAGGAGTTCCTGGGGGCCGTGGGTCGGATCCAGGAGGACCTCCGATGGCTCGCCTCCTTCCGGGAGCGGTGGGGACCGCCTCCCGTCCTCTGGGCGGAGGATGCCCGGGAGGTCAAGGTCCCCGCGGGGAGCATGGACCTCGCCATCACGAGCCCCCCGTACGTGAACGGGATGGATTACGTGATGAACTACAAGCTGGAGCTCACCTGGCTCGACATGACCCGTTCCTACGAGGAGCTCTCCCGCCTCAAGGAATCCATGGTGACCTGTGACAACGTCTCCCGCCGGGCGGTGGCGGAGCACCGTCCCGCCCCCGACGTGGCGGAGGAACCATGGATCCGGGACGTGGTCGCGGCGCTCCGGGAGAGCCTCCGGGGGAAGGAAGGCTACCGGAGGAGGGACATGGCGGAGCTGGTCCGCCGGTACTTCGACGACATGTACGCGGTGCTGGGGCGGGTCCATGAGGCGCTCCGGCCCGGGGGCCATTTCGTGGTGGTGAACGGAGACTCCCTCATGGCCGGGGTCTACATTCCCAGCGACCTCCTGTTGGCCCGACTCGCCCGTCTCCGGGGGTTCCGGGTGGTGCGGTTCGAGCCGGCGCGCTCCCGCCGCTCCGGTCAGCGGCGGACGTTCCGGCTCCGGGAGTCCATCTGTACCCTCCGGAAAGAGGCCGGGGGCTGAGGGACCCGAAAGGAACGGGACGGCGTGGGAAGGCCCGACGTCCGGATCCCCCCCGGCGTCCCCTCGTCCTCCATCTCCCCGGAGGACAGGGACGGGCTCGCCGGGAGTTTCGCCGCAACGTCCCCTCGGGGGGCGCTGAGCTTCGAACCCGGGTCGATGGCTCCGAAGGCCATCAGGATAGTCCAAACTACCCCACGAGCCCGGCCGGGGGAGCGCGGGGCGGGATTAAAGCGATGGGGAGGTCCCAGGCCGCAGCGTTCCGCTCACTGGTCTTCCGGTGCTTCCGGAGGTGGCTCCTCCTCCCCCGGCGTCGGGGACCCCGGGTCCGCGTAGCGTTCCAGCGACGCGGTGGAGGCCTTCTCCACCGGGAAGAGCGTGGCGAGGGATCCCTCGAGGAGGTCCAGGCGCTGGCGCAGGTAATGCGACACGTCATGGGTCTTGGCCAGGCGCTGGGAAAGGCCCAGGTACTTGGTCACGGCTCCCGGGTAGACCGTGGGCAGGAGGTCCCCGCCGCACCGCTGGCCCCGGACCTCCGCGGTGCAGTGCGGGTCCAGGGGAGGTCGACGGTAGGAGGCGTTGCACGCCTTGCACCGGAACCGCTGGGTGGCGTAGCTCTTGAGGTTCCCCATGAGGTCCGGGAGGAAGTGGTGGTTCAGGACCAGGGCGACGGCGTGGGGGAGGTCCACGGCCCGGATCTGTGATTCCAGGGCCAGGGAGTCCCCCACCGTCGCCTCCATGCCCCGGGCCTCCCGGTAGGCGGAACGGACGGGCCCTCCGGCGATGTCCGTGGTGTCGTGGGTGAAGCCGTACCCCGTCCATTCGTGGCCGGGGGTCCCCAGGCGCTTCCCCAGGAGGTCCATGATCCCCTCCACCTCCTTGGGGGAGGCTCCCCTCTCGGCCGCCTCGTAGAGCGCGAGGGGATAGCGGAGGGAGAGGTCCACGTTGTGCGCCTCCTTGTCCACCTCCCGCGCGTCGAGGCGGGTGGTGAGGACGAGGGGCTTGTCCATGAGGGCGCCCCGGGTGGTGGGAAGGTAGGCGAAGGAGAAGTTGAGGAGCCCGTCGAGGAGGAGGGTCACGGAGTCCTCGTCCCCGTCGCAGTTCCGGCGCTTGGCGGCATGGAAGACCGGATGGGCGAAGCACCCTTCCACCGAGGTGTACCCGAGGATGCGGCCCAAGACCCCTCCCGAGGTGTGGGGGGCCAGCGCGATGACCAGCTGCCCCACGAGCTCCTGTGGGGTGCGGGCGCGGTAGAAGGGCGGAAGGTCGTAGAGGAGACGCAGCTCGTCGTCCACGAAGCGGGCGATGCGGACCAGGTATTCCCCGCAGCTCTGCGAGACCACGATGTCGTGGGGCCTGAGCTCCACCAGCTGGTCGGGGCTCTCCAGCGGGTCTCCCATCCAGTCGAGCTGGTACCCCAGGGAGCGTGCCGTGGCCACGGAGAGGCCGATCTCCCGCGGGCGCACGTGGGTGAGGGGGAGGTCGGAGAGATCGAACCGCGCGGTGCCGTCCTGGTAGACGCTCACGCCGTGGAAGGCGCGGAGGATCCCCTTCTCCAGGGGTTCGGGGGTGCGGGACTCGGACATGAGGGATTTCACCCCCTTCACACCGGGGACGTGGGGCAGTCCCAGCCTCTTCACCGACGCCTCGAAGAGGGAGCCCACCTGGACCTCCTGGGTCACCGTCTTCCCCGTGGGGGCGGTGTGCGCCCCGCACGGGCAGCGCCCCCACGGGGTGTGGGTGCCGCAGCTGGGGCATTTCCGGATCCCCAGGGTGAGGGGGACCCCCGAGCGGCCCCGGGACCCCAGGAGCTTCACGAGGGACCTCTGGGGGCCCCCCGCCTCCCCCACGGGGAAGAGCGCGTGGACGTTGGGGTCCATGGTCCGCTGCCGGGCCTTCTCCGGGCGGCCCACCCGAAGGCCCACCCGGGTGGGCCCCCGGGGACGGATGCGGATCCCCGCGAGGTGCTCCACCACCTCCAGGGTGGAGGAGAACGCCCCGGGGAGGATCTCCGGGAGTTCGGTGCGCCGCCGGACCGCTCCCTCCGAGACCTCGAGGCCCAGGCCCCGGAGGAATGACGGCGCGAGGCGGGGGCTCAAGCGGAACGTGCCTCCCTCCTCCTGGTGGGGAACCCCCAGGGTGATGAGGTCCGCCTTGAGCTCGGGGGAGGCGGGAAGGAGGAGCGTGGAGTTCTCCCAGCGGCCCGTGCGCTCCACGGTCCGGGAGAGGGGGACAAGGCCCTCCAGGGCGAGGTCATGCCAGAAGAGGTTGTAGCGGGGATGGAGCGGGACCCCGTGGTCCCGGGCGTCGGAGACGGCCTCGTCGAAGGTGGGGGCGAGGGCGCGCCGGTCGATGGGGAGCCCCCGGGCGCGGAGCGTCTCGAGATGCCAGGCGAGGCTGTAGCCGCCCGGCATGAGGGGTCGATTGTTCTCCAGGAACTCCCCGTAGGAGAACAGGATCTCCCCCAGGTCCACGATCTGCCGGATCCGCGGAAGGAGGCGTTCCGCCTCCGCCACATCGTTCACCTCCACCAGGGACCCGTCCTCCAGGAGAACGAGGGGACCCTCCACCGTGTCGCAGAGGCTCATCGCGGCCGCCTTCCCCGGGAACTCCGTCTTCACCTGCGTCCCCACCGCCACGAAGTGGCGCAGGACCACCATGGTGGCCGGGTTCACCCCCGCCGCCGCGAGGCCGGTGGTGCGGCTACGGCCGTAGACCAGGCGGAAACCGCCCGGACGGCGGGGGTAGGAGAGGATGGGCCTTCCTCCCAACGTCTCGGCGAGGTACTTGGGGAGGTTCCCCTCCACCTCCTTCTCCGGCGTCCCCTTCTGCCCCACGTGGGCGAGGAACTCCCACCCCGGGATCCCCAGGCGCTCCACGATCTTCCGGAGCTTGGGGGCCTTCAGGCAGATCCCCTCGGCGAGGACGAGGCATGCCCCGCCCCGGATCCCGTTGGTCCCCACCCGGGGCAGGTCCCGGAAGGCGCTCACCTCCTCCTTTCGCTCGGTGGCCTCCCCGTTCACGCACACCGGGAGGTTCGCGACCACCGTCTCGATCTCCTCGGGGGACGGCGTGTACTGGAGGTGCTGGAGATGCTTGTAGAGGGGGATCTCCTCCTTGTACCGCCCGATCTCCTCGGGGGTCGCCCGGAACGCGGCGAGGCCCAGGGACCGGCGGACCCGGTCCGCGAGGAGCACCGAGAGGGCCTGCGCGGTCCCCCCGGCCGCCCGGATGGGACCGGCGTAGAAGAGGTCCACGTAGGGACCCTGGGGGTCGTCCCGCACGTGGATCTCGGCGAGCCCCTCCAGGGGCGCCACCAGGATCCCCTCGGTGAGGATGGCAAGGCCCACCCGCAGGGCGGTGTCGAGACGTGTCTCGAGGTTCCCCCGGGACGTCTCCGAGGCGATCTCCTCGGCGAGCCGGAGCGCCACCTCCTCCCGGGGCAGGGTCCGCGCCAGCTCCCGGATCCGGGGCGCGATCCCCTCCACGTTCCAGCGGCGCAGGAGCTTCTCCACCCGGGAGGCCATGTCCTCGGCGCGGGGGATCTCCACCGTGGGTTCGGGGTCGATCCCCACCGCGCGTGCCCTCTGGGCCACCTGGTAGGCCGACTCGGCCTCCCGGGCCAGGAGGGCGAAATACTCCTCCACGACCCCCTCGCATCCGGCCCCGGGAGAAAAGCTTGCCCGGACCGGGACCCCGCCGGGCCATGCGGGAACGGGATGGGGTTATGTGGTGGACGCTTCCCGGGGCCCGGAATCCCCCGTGACGAACCAACCCTATGCGGGAAAGGGGCCGGAGCGCCCGCGACGCCCTCGCCCCCTCTGGTGGCTGGTGGTGGTCCTTCTCACCCTTTCCCTCGCCCTGGAGCTCGGTGCGGCCGATTCCCTCCTCGCGGTCCCGTGGGGGATCCACCTCGCAGGATACCTCGCTGTGGCGGCGGCCGTGGCGCTCTTGCTCCCGTTGGGCCTCTTCCTCGCGGGGCGCCGGGGGGAGCACGGGGTCACCGCCCCCCTCCTCTTCGCCTCCCTTTCCCTCGCGGGCGGCAGCTACTTCGTGGGAGGTGCGGTGGGGCCCAGCTCCCCGGCCACCGTCCTCGCGGCCCTCCTCACCTTCGTGGGCTACCTTTCCCTGGCGCATCCGGGCGGGGAGACCCCGGGGCAGCGGCGGATCCGGCGGCACCGCTGGGGCCGCACCGGGATCATGGCCGGGGGGGCGGTGCTCCTGGTGGCCCTGATCCTCTTCGCCGGGTACGAGGCGCTCCCTCCGGTCCAGGTGCTGGCCCAGGCGCGCCTGACCCAGGGCCTGTCGCTCGCCCCGGGAGGGGCCGCGGAGGCGAACCTTTCGGCGGGCCCGGGGGACATTCTCTTCGCGCTGGTGGCGGCGACGCCCAACGCCTCCACGGTCCAGGCGGTGCTCCTGGGTCCGGGGAACGTGACGATCCAGGAGACCACGGCGGGCCCGCCCACGGAACCCGCCGTGCTCACGGTGAGCGTCAAGGGGCCCGGCGGGGCGTACGGCCTCAGGATGATCGAGACCCCCTCTTCCGGCGGGGCCTCCCAGGGGACGGAGGTCCGATGGAGCTTCGTGCGGATCCCCGCCCCGGATGTGGCGCTGGGGGCGACGGTCACCGTGGCGGGATACGCGGGAGGGGGTGCGCTCCTGTTCTCGTTCGCGGTGTGGATCGGGACGCGCCCTCCGCCTCCCCCACCCCCTCCGGGGACCCTCGCCTACCAGCGCTGGAAGAGAGCCCGGGAAAGGACGGGCGATGACGGGGGAGATGCGCCCGCGCGGGTTGGCACCGGGGCGTCCGACACCTCTCCGACAGGAAACGCCCCGATGGAAGCCAAGATTTAAGTAGGGGCCCCCCGCAATACTCTCCCGAGCGTCTGACGCTCGGCAGACAAACAGGTGAACAACTCGGGGCGGTCTCCATGAAATCCATCATCCAGGAAGCGATTGTGAAGCACGAAGAGAACAAGGCATTGGAAGAGCGAAGGCCCGCCCCGGGTGGGGTCAGCCCCGACGACGACGAGCTGGCGAAGCTCGCCGAGCAGCTCAAGGTCAACATCCGGATCGTCGGGTGCGGCGGAGGCGGCTCCAACACCATCAACCGCTGCACCGAGGAGGGGATCCAGGGTGCGGAGATGTGCGCCATCAACACCGATGCGAAGCACCTCCTCACCGTCCACTCGCCCCGGAAGATCCTCATCGGACGCCGGTGCACCAAGGGGCTGGGCGCGGGAGCGCGCCCCGAGGTGGGCGAGGAGGCGGCCCGGGAGAACGAGGAGGACATCCGGGGATTCCTCAACGGCGCCAACATCGTGTTCGTCACGGCGGGGATGGGGGGCGGCACCGGGACCGGTTCCGCGCACCTCGTGGCCCGCATCGCCAAGGAGATGGGGGCCCTCACCATGGGGGTCACCACCATCCCCTTCAGCGCCGAGGGGGCCGTCCGGATGGAGCAGGCCAAGGACGGGCTGGAGCGCCTGCGCCGGGTCTGCGACACCACCATCGTGATCCAGAACGACAAGCTCCTGGAGCTCGTCCCGCGGATGCCCCTCGACGCCGCGTTCAAGCTCGCCGATGCGGTCCTCATGACCGCCATCAAGGGGATCACGGAGATCGTCACGAAGCCGGGGCTCGTGAACCTCGACTACGCCGACCTCATGACCATCATGAAGGACGGCGGGGTGGCCCTCATCGGGCTGGGCGAGAGCGAGTCCGCCACCGACCGCGTCACCGAGGCCGTGAACGAGGCGCTCACCTCCCCCCTCCTGGGGGACGTGGACCTCAAGGACGCCACGGGGGCGCTGGTCCGCGTGGTGGGCGGACCCAGCATGACCGTGAGCGAGGCGGAGAAGGCCGCCGCCCTGGTGGGCTCCAAGATCTCCAAGCGCGCCCGGATCATCTGGGGGTGCACGGTGGATCCCTCCCCCGAGATGGAGAACACCATCAAGGTGCTCCTCATCATCACGGGTGTTAAGGCCGCGAACCTCCTGGGTTCCCGGGGTGGCTACGCAACCGGAGAGTCCGAGGAAGGCATCGAGCTCGTCCGCTGAGCCGAAGCACCGCCCTCGCTACATCGGGGTGGAGATCGGGGGCGGGGAGCGCGTGGGTCCCCGGGACCTCTCGCGCCTCCTCGCCCAACTCCTTCCGGCCCGGGATTCCCCCGGAGGGCCCGAGGCCCCCCGGCTGCGGGTGATCCGCATGGAGGGTTCCCGCGCCATCGTGGAGGTTCCCCATTGGGCCTCCGCTCCGGCCCGGACCCTCTGGAACCGGGATCCGCTCCCCGGGCTCAATGGCCGGGTGCGCACCGTGCGGACCTGGGGGACCCTCCGGAAGGCGAAGCGCTGGATGGGCGTCCGCCGACCCCGGAGGGGAGCTCCGGAACGCCCCTCCGGGCGTCCCGGTCCGGCCCGGAGGGGGAGCCCCCCTCCATTCGATACCTTTTAGACGGGGCCCGGGAGTATTATCACGGGACCCCGAACTGTGTCCGTTCTGTCATCTCCCCGTTCCCCCCACCGCTTCATCGCCGGCCGTCGGCGCCTGCGCACCTCCCGGCGCGGGGCGGCGAGCGCCATCGCCGTGACCTTCATCATCCTCATCCTGGTGGGCGGGCTCGCGAACTACCTGGCCAACACCCTCCCCACCCAGGAGAGGGCGGCCGAGTTCCAGCACGTCCTCCAGGTGGAGAACGAGCTCAAGCAGCTGCAGGCGGACATCCTCGCCGAGGCGGCGCACCCCCAGACCCCCATGAGCCTCGCGGCACCCCTGGTGCTGGGGAGCCCCTCCCTCCCCCCCTATGGGGCCCCGGCGGATTCGGTGCTGGGCCTGGACCCCACCGGTTCCATGAGCTCCCAGTTCGGGTTCTCCATCGCGACGATCCACTATCCCTACATCGATTGGAACCCGCTGGGTGGGTGCATCTCGGGGGGATCGGGCCATTGTTCCGGTCAGGGGCACACCACCTACTACAACTGGAGCGGAAACTCCACCACCCTGTCCGTGTCGGTCACGGGGGGAAACGATAACCTGATCCTGAACCTCACCGGGAGCAACGACGTCATCTCCATCAGCTATAACGGGAACAACCAAGCCGAGATCCTCATCGCCCTCCAGGGCAACGACGATTCGGTACAATTTTCCACGGCGGGTTCCAGCAGCACCCTGAAACCCATCAATTTCATCATCAGCGGGACGGGGGATACCTACAGCGCCCTGTTCAGCGGGGCTTCCGGGACCAACAAAGGCTTCTCCGTGGTCACCCAGTTCATCGGCACCCAATCCACCATCTGCCCCAGCTCCGACTCCGGGGCCACCGACAGCATCGGCCCCATCACCACGTCGGCGAGTAACGGGCGGAACCTGAACCAGAGCCTCATCTTCTGGAACAACGTGGGACGGTTCACCGGGCCCACGAGGACCTGGATGCCCACCAACGGGGAGGCCAACAACAACACCATCATCTGGCAGAACAAGTCCGGTTTCGTCCCCTGTGCCTTCACCCAGGTCCAGGCGACGGACTTCAACCAGTCGGCGCTGGGGGGCCTCTTCATGAACCTGGCCAACCGCTTTTACCCGTCCACCACCTTTGACTTCGAGCAGGGGGCCATCATCCTGGGCGGGCTGAGCGGGAGCAACTCGACGATGGTGAGCCCCTTCCCGTTCTCCGCCTCGTTAACGCCCGAGGGTTGGACGGCAAATCTCACCCTGATCCAGTTCGAGGTGAGCCACTTCGACGAGGTGAACGGGGCTGGTTCCGTGGCCATCCAGACCCAATTCGTGAAGGAGAGCACGTTTCAACTGGTGAACGGCCAGCAGGGCAACACGGCCGTCCTCTCCCCGGAGTTCCTGAACATCACCACACCCTACCCCCAGGCCTGGACGTCGTTCTTCGCCCAGTACCCGCAGGTGATATCGGGGACCGTGGTCTACGATTGCGCCACCAGCGCGGCCGCCATCTGCGCCGCCCATGCGGGGCAGGATGTGTATGTCGTGGTGGCGCCCGTGTACACAGTGGGGATCAGCTTGCGGGTGATCACGGTCTCCCTGACCCTCGAGGGATGAGACCATCCATCCACTCCTCCCTGGGAACGCACTCTCTCCATCCACGGCCCAGTTCTGCGATCCGTCGGTGCGGGCCGGATGCGGCGAATCCCAGAAGTGACCGCGGAACACCGGGGTGACGGAGGAGGATCCGCGAGCGATGGGCAAGGTATCTCTCTGGGTCGTGCCGGGAAGCCCCCACGACGAGCTACGCTGGGATCCCTGGCGTCAACGGTGGATCGTCCATTGCCGGGCGCCTCCTGTGCGGGGCGAGGCGAACCGGCACATCCTTGGTCTCCTTGCGGAGTGGTTAGGGGTTCCAGCCAATGGCGTACGATGGGTGTCTGCGGGAACCTCCCGTTCCAAGTGTCTCCACGTGGATGGCCTCACGGATGAGGATGCCACGGACCGTCTTCGGGCTGCGGTGGAGCGGGGTCGGCCCAAGGGGTCCGGTGCTCACCCCCGGTGAGCGAGGGTTTTGAAGGGTCCCCTCCGTGGAACGACGGAGGAGGCGCGGGGAGCGCTCTCCCGGGGAGGCAATTCATGCGGGGAGAGGAACGGGTGGTGGACGGCGTGACGGACGAGGTGGACCTGCCCCACGGGGGATCCGTACGGGGAACGGGGTCGGCGGGAATCGAGATCCGGGGCCGGTTCCAGTGCGGGGACGACACCCGGGTGGAAGGGCCGCTCCGCTGTGGGGCCATCGAAGCGGAGGGGCGCCTTGGAGGTGAATGGGTCCGCCACGGTGGCCGGCACCGTGGAAGTGGGTCGGAGGGTCAGCCTCCGGGTCCGAGGGGACCCACGCAATGAATTGGGCTGTAGGATTCGTGACCCGGACGAGCGGGACCAGTGAAGAAACCGCTGCCGTCTCCGCGCCGGGCCGCCCTCGGCGGACTCCGACCAGTCATCTTTATTAGTCATATTGACTAATACAATCCGATGGCGCTGACCGTAGACCCGGGGCTCGCGGCACTGTTCGGGTCGGAGGACCGCGTTAGGATCTTAGCCGCCTTGGCCAACGCCGAAGCGCCCCTCACGGCGTACCGCGTTGCATCCATGGTGGAGATGGAGCCCCCCAACGTCTACCGGGAACTGAGGCGGTTGCTCCGGGTCAACGAAGTCGAACGAGCCCCTACTCCCGAAGGCCGCGACGGCTGGAGGGTAGTCGACTCCGACGTGCGGATGCTTTTGCGCCGGCGCCTCCGGGTCGTCTGGAGCCAAGACCTGATTCGGGGAGCCCGGGAGCGAAGTCGGCGGGCAACCCTCTCCATTCAGAGGAGCTCTCGGATGCCTCTCGACCTATCGAGGTTCACTCCCGGTCGCCCGCTCACAGCGACTGCCGTACGCCGGCGGCGGGAGAAGGACGAGGTCCTCGCAAAGGCCGGAGCTCCGACTTCCGTCCGCTCGAAGCGTGCCACGAATTGAACGCGGACGAGCTCGGCGGAATCCTCGCCAAAGCAAGGAGTGGCGGCGAGAGAAACCTCTGGTTGGGGGCCCTTCTGGCGAAGGAAGCCGCGACCGACATCGTCATCGTAGGCGGATCCGCGATCGAGGTCTACACGAGCGGAAAGTACGTCTCGGGGGACGTCGACCTCGTTGGGGAGCGTCTCCTGATCATCGGAATCTTGGAGCGATGGCGGTTCCAACGAGAGGGCCGGTTGTGGGCACGCTCGGACCTTGAGCTGTGGGTCGATCCTGTCGGTCAACATTACACCGGTGACGTCCGGAGACTGCGGGTGGTGTCGACACCCTACGGCACGGTTCGTCTCGCCTCGGTGGAGGACTTGATTGCGAAGCGGTTGATTGAAACGAAAGTATGGCCCCGCGGTGGCATGGACCTCTTTGACCAGGCCGTCGCTCTCGCCGCCGAGTATCGAGACGAAATCGACTGGGACTACGTCAGCCGCGTGGCAAGGCAAGACCTGGCAGAGGATCTTGTACCAGAGTTGCGGCGTCGTCTCGTCCCACGGCCGGGCACATCGCGCACTCGATCCGAGTGACGCCCTAGTCAGCGAGAAAGGGGGCCCGCCACCCATCTTGCCAGAGGGCGGGCTCAGGGATCCGCCTTGAGCGGATGGCTTTCCGCGGACTCCACACTGCTTCGGGCCACGTGGGATCCTCCCGGGCGGCCGGGTTGTCCCTGCTCAAACGCCCGCAGCTTCCGCTCGGCCCGGACGATGGCGAGGTGGAGATCGGGGGTCCGGGCATCCGCTTCGTCGAGCGCCCGCACCAGGTCCCGGAGCGCTTCCCGGGCCCGTTTCCGTTCCTCCGGGCTCGCGGGGGTGGGTGTGGTCTCCAAGATCGCCTCCGCCATCTCGGAAGGGTTTTCGGCATCCATCCAGGCCGTGGCGGGGTCGCCATTGTCCGACGGATCGGCCTCCGGGGCGTCGGAGGGGGTCTCCAGCGAAAGGGCTTCGGTCTCCTTGCGCAGGGAACGGAACCTCTCCGGTCCCACCACCTGGCCCGCTTCGTCTCCCAGGATGGCCAGGCACCGTCTCACCTGGTCCATGACCAGAAGGCGCGTGCCCCGGTAATTCTCCAACCGGGCGACCGCTTCCCGATACTGGCGGACGAGTTCGTGATGTTCGGTGGGCCCACCGGGGTGGCCCGCGTTCCTCTGCGGCACGGTAGCCGTGGGAGCTCCCATCCAGCAGGCCCTCAGAATCCGGGAGCACAATAAACCTGCGCCCCGCATGTCGCTCCGGCCCTTCGTGGGCGGATCCAGAGGTCCTGGGGACGGCGAAGGCTCTGCGGCGGCATCCCACACCACCAGGTCCCGCGAAGTGGCACCCCGTGGCCCGTTTGGATTCCCGCGAGGGGGGGTGAGGAGAACCGGCACCAGAAGGCCCAGGAACGACAAGGCGGAACTCCGAGATGGCGTCGAGGGAGGGAACCCTGAGGATACCCTCCGCCCGTCGCGGACGGGACGACGCTCGAATGGGGATTCGTTCGCGGGATCCGGTGCACCCCTCACAAGGGTGATGAGACCCGTGGTGGTCCCTCCTTGGCCATGGACCCATCCCCATCCCACCCGGGGCCACCTCGTACGGTCTATCGGGGTCCCATCGTCGATGCCCATACGCATCCGATGATCGAGGGGGAGCCAACGATGGGGACGAGGCCCCACTCCCCACGGGACTATCTGGGGACCCTGGGGAACCTCGACGTTCGGTTCGTGGCGGCCCTCGTGATGGCTCCCCGGGGAGCCCTCCCGAGGACGCGATCCCTGAATGACGGGATCCTGTCGCTCGCCCGGGAGACCCGTGGACGATTCTTCCCTTTGTGCTCCGTCCACCCGGGCGATGGTCCCTCCGCCCGGAAGGAGATCCATCGCGTGGCTCGCGAGGGAGCGAAGGGGTTGAAGCTCCACCCCAACACGCAGGCGTTTGACGTGGCGGACCCCCAGGTCCGTGCCGTGGTCCGGGAAGCGGCTGGCCTGGGGCTCCCCGTCCTCTTTGACGCGTACTCCCCGTTCGACGCGGACCAGCCGGGGAAATTCGTCCGACTTGCCATGGAAGTCCCCGAAGCCCGGCTGGTCCTGGCCCACGCCCACGGCCCCAAGTTCGCGGAACTGCTCGTCTACGACATCCTGGCACGGTACCCCTGGTGGAAGCGGAACGTATGGGTGGACCTGTCCGCCACGGCCTCCCTGCTTTCCGGGGGCCCCCTGGCCGATGGGTTCGGCTGGGTCCTCCGGAAGGTGGGCGCGGACCGGCTGCTGTTCGGGAGCGACTACCCCCTGGACGACCCCTTGGCTGCGGTCCGGGCGGTGACGCGCCTCGGGTTTTCCCCGCGGGAACTCCGGAAGATCTTCTATGAGAACGCCGTCGCGCTATTCGGTCTCGAACCCCTTGCGGTGCGGGCCGCGGCCAAAGGAGCCATGAAACCTCCGGGTCGATGAGGTCCTTGCCCACCCGCTTGCGTGAGGCGGGGCGGGAAGGGCACGGGCGGGCGTGACGTCTTCCATCCACCCACGCATGAACATCGTCAAGCGCCGGATGCTTCGCGTCCCGAGGAAGGATTAAATCGCAGGGACCCCCGTCGTCACGGGACGAAGTCCACAATGGGGGATGCCGTGTCATCAGTCCGGCCCAAGGAAACCGTGCGGGAACCGCCCTCCGGGGCGGATGCCCCGGGAGACTCGGCGCACCGGGCGGAGCGGGAGACCGCGGAGCTCTCGGAACGCGCCGTGGAGCTGGCGCGGCATTACGGCGGAAAGATGGAGGTGGTCCCCCGGGTGCCCATCCGGAGCCTCGCGGACTTCTCCTACTGGTACACACCGGGCATCGCCCAGGTCTCCCGGGAGATCCAGCGCGACCCGGACCTCTCGTTCGAGCTCACCGGGAGATGGAACACCATCGGGATCGTCACCGACGGGTCCCGGGTGCTGGGGCTCGGGGACGTGGGGCCCCGCGCCGCACTTCCCGTGATGGAGGGGAAGGCGCTCCTGTTCAAGTACCTCGGGGGGGTGGACGCGTTCCCCTTGCCCATCCAGGTGGCCTCCCCCGAGGAATTCGTGGAGACCGTGCGGCGGCTGGAACCGGCGCTGGGCGGCGTCAACATGGAGGACACCGCGAGCCCCAAGTGCTTCTGGATCCTGGACCGCCTGCAGGCCACGTTGCGCATCCCCGTCTGGCACGACGACCAGCTGGGAACGGCGGCGGCCACCGTGGCGGGGCTCCTCAACGCCCTCGAGGTGACGGGGCGCCGCATCGACACGGCGCGGATCGTGCTCCTGGGCGCCGGTGCCGCGAACCTGGCCACCGCCCGCCTCCTCCGGGCGCTGGGGGCGGACATGGGGGCCATGATCATGGTGGACCAGAAGGGGATCCTCCAGGCGGAGCGGGAGGACCTGGACGAACTCATGCTGCACAACCGGTGGAAGTACGACCTCGCCCTGGAGACCAACGAGATCCGGCGTCGGGGGGGCCTCGCGGAGGCCCTGGACGGCGCCGACGTGCTCCTGGCGGCGAGCCGCCCGGATCCCCGCGCCGTCCGGCCCGAGTGGGTCGGCCGGATGGCGCCGAACCCCATCGTGTTCGCCCTGGCCAACCCGGACCCCGAGATCTGGCCCCAGGTGGCGCGGGAGGCCGGTGCGGCGGTGGTGGCGACGGGGAGGAGCGACTTCCCCAATCAGGTGAACAATTCGCTGGTCTTCCCGTTCGTGTTCCGGGGGATCCTCGACGCCCGGGCCACCGGGATCCCGGATCCCGTGGTCCTCGCCGCCGCCCGGGAGCTTGCCCGGGCGGCCCGCGTGCGGGGCGTCACCGCCGAGCACATCCTCCCCACCATGGACGAGGAGAGCGTCTTCCCCGAGATCGCCGCAGCGGTGGCCACCCAGGCCGTGGAGCTGGGGATCGCCCGGGTGCGAAGGAGCCGGGCCGAGTTCCTGGAGATGGCCACCCAGCGGATGACGAGGTCCCGACGACTGGGACAATGGCTTTCCCAGAATGGGCTCCTCCCCCCCATGCCCCCGGAGGGCTGACGCGGGAGGATCACCGGGCGGACGGGAGGCGGAAGGATTCATGGAACCGAGGAAGGGGACGGCCCAAAAGGACCGGAAAGGGAGCGAGCGCGAGGCACCGGACCCCGGCGAGGGGAAGGTCGTGCGGGGGGTGCGGGTCCGCCCCGCCCGGAAGGACGATCTCCCCGCGCTGGTGGGGCTCCTCGTCCGGCTCAAGAGGCTCAACGGGGAGTTCGATCCGCTCCTCGCGGTCCGGCCGGATGCCGAGGAGCAGGCGCTCCGGGTCCTTTCGGCGGACCTCTCGAATCCCAATTCCCTCCTGCTCTCCGCCGAGGCGACCGGGGCCGACGAGGGGAAGGTGGTGGGGGTGCTCCGGGCCACCATCCGGGAGCGCCTGTTCTATGTCCCCGAGAAGGAGGGGGTGGTGCTGGACATCTACCTGCTCCCGGCCCACCGCCGGGGGGGGCTCGGGGAGTACCTCGTGGAGGAGGCCACCCGGATCCTGAAGGAGAGGGGCGCGGGCGTCATCACCGTGGAATTCCCTTCGCTCAACGAGATCGCCACACGCTTCTATGCCAAGAGGGGCTTCCGCCCCATCACCTCGATCCACGCCCGGTCCGTGTAGGGGGAGCCCTCGGAACCCTCGCGATCCTCCTTCCCCTGTACCGGGAGGACCCAAATAGGGGGTCCCCCCTCTTTGCATCCGAGGCGAGATACAGTGCCCCTGGAGACCTGTCCCATCTGTTCGGTCCGTCTGCCCCGCGAGCTCCTGAGCACCCACCGGGCCCGGGCGCACCCTTCGGAGAACCCGCTCCATTTCGAAGACGCTCCCCGGCCCGATGGGCCCCCTCCTCCCGAGGCCGCCTACCGCGGGGACACGGAGGAGGGTCCGGGAGAGCCCCCGGCGCCCGAGCCCGTCCCCACGGCTCCCCCCCCTCCCGAGCCGGACCTTCCCGTCCCCTTGCCCACGGATGGCCCCTCCGGTGGACCACCCCCTCCCCCCGGGGATGCGCCCGCACCAGAGAGCGGGGAACCCTCGCCGGAGGAGCTGCCCCTGGTGGAGGAAGATGGCGGTTCCCCGGTGGTGGAGGAAACGGCGGCGGAAGGACCCGCCGAGGAGGATTCCGCGGGGGAGACGACATCCCCCGAGCCGCAACCGGAGGCGCAAGGAGCCGGCCCCGTCGAGAGCGATCTCGCCCCCTGGCCCAATCTGGCACCGGCCCGGCAATGGATCGCGCGGGAGCGCCGGGAGGTCGCCCGGGCCCGCCGGGAGATGGACGGCATCGTCCGGCGGCTCTCGGGAGGGCGGGCCCCGCCGGCGCGGAGCGCTCCGCGACGGTCCCGCGGAGCGTCCCGTCGCCATCGGTGACGTCCTTCCCTGCACCGGGTTCCCGTGGCGCGGGGACGGGTGGGGTGGACTTTTAGGTCGCCGACGTTGCCTCTTCCCCGTATGTCCAAGAGATCCTCGCGTTCGGAGCCCAAGAGCCCGTCCGTCCCTCCCTCGGAGGGCCCCTTCCCCCGTTTCGTGCGCCGGGGGAAGGTGAAGGAGGTCTGGCAGACCGCCCCCGACGAGGTGGAGTTCCGCTTCTCCGACGACATCAGCGTCTTCGACAAGAAGATCCCCAGCCTCATCCCCCACAAGGGGGAGACGCTGGCCCGGACGAGCGCCCACTGGTTCGAGATGTGCTCGCGGCTGGGCGTGAAGCACCACTTCCTCTCCCTCTCCGCCCCCAACCGCATGCGGGTGAGGCGCGTCGAGGTCCGTCCCGACGTCCGGGCCTTCGGGCCCCGTCCCCGGAACGCCTTCATCCCCCTCGAGTTCGTCATGCGGTACTATGTGGCGGGGAGCCTCTGGGACCGGGTGAAGGCGGGGAAGGTGGAGCCGCCGGAGCTGGGGTTTCCCACGGGGAAGACCGTGACCTACGGGGAGAAGCTCCCCGAGCCCATGTTCGAGGTCACCACGAAGCTCGAGAAGGTGGACCGCGTCCTCTCCCCGGAGGAGGCCCTCCGGGTGGGGGGTCTTTCCCAGGAGACCTTCCAGGAGATCCGGGAGATCATCCTGCGCATCGATGAGGCCATCCAGAAGGAGATCTCGCCCCGGGGGCTCGTCCATGTGGACGGCAAGAAGGAGTTCGCGTTCGGGCCCGACGGGGAGCCCATGGTGGTGGACACCTTCGGAACGGGGGACGAGGACCGGTTCTGGGAGACCGTGGGCATGGCCGACGGGAGGTTCGAGGAGTTCTCCAAGGAGTTCGTGCGCCAGTACTACCGGCAGACCGGCTACCATGCGAAGCTCATGGTGGCCCGGGAGGCCCATCAGGAGGAACCCCCCATCCCCCCCCTCCCCCCCCAGCTGGTGGAGGAGGTGAGCCGGCTCTACACCCACATCTACGAGCGGCTCACCGGCACTCCCTTCCGGACCCTGGAGGCCTCCCCTTCCGGAAGTTCCTGAAGGAGAAAGGAGGCCTCGCCCTTCCCTGCCCGGGCGCGGTCACCGGAGGGTGTTTCAGGACCTCCTGTTCACGTATATATCTCCCGCCGCCGTCGCCGGGGGCATGGCCAACAAGCCGTCGAAGCCATCCCCTCCCGCCGAGGAAGAAGACGACGTGACCCAGGTCCCCTTCGAGGACCTTCCCGGCGTGGGGCAGGCCACCGCGGAGAAGCTCCGGGAGGCGGGCTACGGCGATCTCATGGAGCTCGCCGTGGCCTCCCCCGACGATGTGGCCACCGCGGCGGAGATCGGGGAGGGCGCGGCCCAGAAGATCATCCTGGAGGCCCGCAAGCACGTCAAGGTGGGCGGGTTCGAGACGGGGAACGAGATCCTGGAACGACGGCGGAAGCTGGGACGCATCACCACCATGTCCAAGGCGGTGGACGAACTCCTGGGAGGCGGCATCGAGACCCAGGCCATCACCGAGATGTATGGTCAGTACGGGAGCGGCAAATGCTGCGGCGCCGGGACCCCCCTCCTCTATTTCAACGACGAGCATCCCCACTTCGAACCCATCGCCGAAACCTACGCGAAGTATTCCGCCCTCTTCGGGGAGACCCCGTACGATGGCGGGTTCGCGGTACCGCTCCACGGACGCGTGAAGGTGGTGGGCCTCTCCCGCGGGGGCCTGGGACGGACCGCCGCGTCCTACCTCTACCGGGAGCGGACCGGGAAGGTCCTCGAGATCACCACCCGGGGAGGGCGGACCCTTCGGGTCACCCCGGCGCACAAGCTCCTCACCCTCACCCCGCAGGGCGTGACCTGGGTGCCGGCGGGCCTCCTCGCGCCGGGGGCGCCCCTCGCGGGGCCTCGGGCGTGGACACCCTCCGGAACTCCGGGCGCATCGCCACTGGAGGAGGCGGATGCCTTCGCCGCGGGACTTCTCCTGGGGCTCGCGGCGGATCCTTCGCCGCGGCCGGATCCCCGCCTGGTGTCATGGGCCACTGAGTACCTGGGTCGCCGAGCCAAGGAAGATGGCATCCGTCTCCCCGCGCCCTCTCCCGGGCATCGGAACGTCGCGCGGACGCTTGGGCGCCTGTTACGGGCGATCCCGCCATGGCGCGAGGGCCTCCCCACGAGGAACTCCCGAATCCCTTCCTTCGTCTGGATGGCGTCTTCGGAGAGGGTCCGGGCGTTCGTCGCCGGATGGATCGAGGCCCAGGGGCCCCGGGCCGCCCGGCGCGGGGGGGTTCGGGTCCGTGGCGCCCGGCTCTCCAGCGAACTCGCCTACGTGTGGGCTTCCCTGGGCATACCGGTCCGGAGGATCCGGGGACGGGTCCACGGCCGGATGGTCTGGCGTGTGGAGACCCCGGAGGAGGGCCGCGCCCAGCTGGAGGCACAGGTGCTTCTCCCCTTCCAGCGCTGGCCGGAAGGGCCCGGTTCCCAGCAAGACGGCGGCGCAGTCCCGCTTCCTCTCGTTCCCTGGCTGGATCAACTCCGGAGCGAGGTGTTGGGCCAAGGGGACGCCGCCGTGAAGGAGGCGATCCCGCTCCACGAGGTCCTCCGGGAATTCCTCTCGGCACGAACGGACCTTCGGGCGACCCTCTCCCTCCTCGAGACGGCCAATACTGAGGGAGCGAGCCGGGATCCGGGACTCCGCTCCCGACTGCCCGAGAGGTTGCGCGGGGATGCCCCCGAGGACCCGGGGGCATGGGCGGCGTGGGCCGACGCCCTCCGGTCGCGCCTGGAGAGGCTCGAGGGGGCGCTCGCCACCCTGAAGACGGTCCGGGGACTCCAGTGGGACCCCATCCAGGAGATCCGGGAGAGGCCGCACCGGAACGGATGGGTCTACGATCTGGTGGTCCCCGAGGGGCATTCGTTCATCGGAGGGGAGACGCCCACCCTCCTCCACAACACCCAGATGGCGCTCCAGTGCGCGGTGACGGTGCAGCTCCCCTCCGACCAGGGAGGGCTCGACGGGGATTGCATCTACATCGACACGGAGAACACCTTCCGGGCGGAGCGGCTCAGCGAGGTGGCGAAGGGAGTGGGGATGGATCCCGCGAAGGCTCTTGAGAGGGTCCACGTGGCCCGGGCGTTCAATTCGAACCATCAGGAGCTCCTGGTGCCCAAGGCCTTCGAGCTCGCGCGGGAGAAGCCCGTCCGCCTCCTCGTGGTGGATTCCCTCACCGCGCATTTCCGGGCCGAGTACGTGGGGCGGGGGACCCTTGCCGACCGGCAGCAACATCTCAACCGGCACATGCACGACCTCCTGCGCTTCGGCGACGTCTTCAATGCCGCCATCCTCTGCACCAACCAGGTGACGGCCCGGCCGGACGTGCTCTTCGGAGATCCCACGGGGCCCATCGGGGGGAACATCGTGGGCCACACCGCCACCTACCGGGTGTACCTCCGGCGGTCGAAGCCTCCCAAGAGGATCGCCCGCCTGGTGGATTCCCCGAACCTCCCCGAGGGGGAGGCGGTCTTCGCCGTCACCCCGGAAGGGATCCGCGACGCATAGCGCGCCGGATGCCATCTGCCTCCGGCCGCATGGCATAAGAGGTTCCCCTCATCCTCCCGGGGCATGGCGGAGCCCATCACCCTGGATGGAGCGCACCTCACCCCGGAGATGCTCATGGAGGTCGCCCGGGGGCATCGACGGGTACGCCTCGGGACCGCGGCGCGCCGGCGGATGGAGCGCTCCCGCCGGGAGGTGCTCCGGGCGGTGGAAGAGGGCCGCCCGGTCTACGGGGTCACCACGGGGTTCGGCCGCCTCTCGGACCGGTTGATCTCCCGGGAGGATGCCAAGACCCTGCAGCGGAACCTCATCCGCTCCCATGCCAGCGGGGTGGGCCCCCTCCTGCCTCCGGATCTCGTCCGGGCCCTGCTCCTGGTGCGTGCCAATGGCCTCTGCCGCGGCTTCTCTGGCGTCCGCCCCGAGGTGGTGATCACGCTCCTGGGGATGCTGAACCGCGACGTCACTCCCGCCATCCCCCTCCAGGGGTCGGTGGGCGCCTCGGGGGACCTTGCGCCGCTCGCTCACGCCGCCCTCGCCATGCTGGGCGAAGGGGAGGTGCTCGCGGAAGGGGGACGGACGAAGCCCGGGGCGGCGGCGCTGCGCGACGCGGGGATCCCACCCCTGGTGCCCCAGGAGAAGGAAGGGATCGCGCTCCTCAACGGGACCTGCCTCATGACGGCGTACCTGGCGCTCCTGGAGCAGGACGGGGAACGCCTCCTCCGGGCGGCGGAGATGGTCGCCGGCCTCTCCTTTGACGTGCTCCAGGGGAACGTGGGGGCTCTGGATCCCCGGCTCCACGGGGCCCGGAACCTCCCGGAGCAGGAGGACGTGGCCGCCTTCCTCCGCGGATGGCTGCGGGGGAGCGCCCTGGTCCGACCCGCGCGGGACTACCAGGGTCAGGACCCCTATGTGCTCCGGTGCATCCCCCAGGTCCTGGGAGCCTCCCGGGTGGGCCTGGGCTGGGCCCGGAGGGTCCTCGAGGGGGAGCTCAATGCGGCCTCGGACAACCCTCTCATCTTCGGGTCCGATTTCGTCTCGGGGGGGAACTTCCACGGCCAGCCCCTCGCCCTCGCCCTGGAGACCCTCGCTCTCGCGCTGAGCTACGTGGGGAGCTTCTCGGAGCGCCGGAGCGCCCGCCTGGTGGATTCCGATCTCTCCCGGGGCCTCGCCCCGTTCCTGTCCCGGACCCCCGGCCTCTCGTCGGGGTACATGATCCCGCAGTACGTCGCCGCCGCCCTGGTGGCCGAGAATGCGGCGCTCGCCCACCCCGTGAGCGCGTACTCCCTCCCCACCTCGGCGAACCAGGAGGACTTCAACAGCATGGGGGCCGGGGCGGGGGCGAAGGGGCAGCGGATCCTGGAGAACCTCTGGCGGATCCTCGCCGTGGAGCTCCTCCTGGGATGCGCCGGCCTCGAGGAGCGGCGACCGGCCCACGGGGGCGTGGGGACCGAGTCCCTCTACCGGGAGGTGCGCCGGCGGGTCCCTCCCCTCGAGGCGGACCGCCCTCCGGCGCCGGACCTGGAGACCCTCGCCCGGTTGCTCCGGGAGGGCCCCCTCCTGGAGAAGGTCGCCCGCGAGGTTTCCCGGGAGGGTTCCGGTACCTCGAAGGGGATGCGGCGCAAAGGAAGCTCCGGCAAGGGGCCCGCTTCGGGCCGCTCCAAGTTCCCATGACCCAGGAGCTTCCTCAGGATCTTCCGGACTGGGCGGGCCTCGCGGCCACTTTCGGCACCCGCGCCTCCCGTGCGGAATCGCACCTGGCCCGCGTACGGGGGGACGCCTCCCCGGTCCCGGGTCAGCCCCAGGCATGGGTCTCTCCCCGGAACCGGGAGGAGGTCCGGGAACTGGTGCTCTGGGCCCGCCGCCACCGGGTCCCGCTGGTGGCGCGCGGCGCGGGGACGTCCCTCGACGGAGAGAGCGTGGCCTGGAAAGGCGGCGTGGCCGTGGATTTTTCCGGTATGGACCGGGTCCTCGAGATCCGTCCCGCCGACCAGATCGCCCGGGTGGAGCCCGGGGTGGTGAACGCATCCCTGCAGGCGATCCTGGGGCCGCTGGGGCTCTTCTTCCCTCCCAACCCGGGAAGCTGGATGACCTCCACCGTGGGAGGGAACGTGGGCACCAACGCCTCCGGCTTCCGTTCCTTCCGCTACGGCCCCACCCGGCGGTGGGTGACGGGGCTTGAGGGCGTCCTCGGAAGCGGCGAGATGTTCGAGACGGGTACGCTCTCGCGGAAGCGCTCCGCGGGGCCCGACCCCATCCCCCTCCTCGTGGGGAGCGAGGGGACCCTCGCCCTCTTCACCGAGATCACGGTGCGTCTCGCTCCCATCCCGCCCCGGCGCTTCGGAGTCCTGGTGGACCTTCCGGGGAACGTTACACCCGGCACGGTGGCCCGCGCCTTCCAGGGGCGCGGCGACCTGGGGCTCTCCGCCGTGGAGTGGGTGGACCGGTCGGTGGCCCGGGTCCTCGCCACGGAGACGGGCTGGTCCCTCGAGGGGGCCCATGGGGCACTCCTCCTGGAGGTGGAGGCGTCCCCGGAGACCGAGGGTCCCCTCTGGGATGCGCTGGGCCGGGAACTCGCGGGAATGGGGATCCCGGGGTCGCCCCGGCGCATCGAGGACGCCGACCACTTCTGGAAGGCCCGGGGACGCGCCGGGGAGCTTCTGGATCGCGAGATGGGGCCGCGGATCCGGGAGGACGTGGGGGTCCCCCTGAGCCAGTGGGACCAACTCCTGGAGCGCCTCGAGGAGGTGGCCCGACGCCATGGGATCCCCTGGATCGCGTACGCCCACCTGGGGGAAGGGAACCTCCACCCCAACTTCCGGATCGACCCCGCCTCTCCGGAGGCAGTAGCGGTCCGCGGGGAGGTGTGGGCCGCGGCGCGGGATCTGGGTGGGACGGTGAGCGCCGAGCACGGGATGGGGGCGCTCAAGGGAGCCCACTTCGAGGAGGAGCACGGAAGGACCGTGGCCGCCATGCTCCGGAGCCTCAAGCGGGACTGCGACCCCGACGGGATCCTGAACCCCGGGAAGCTCTACGGGCCGGTGGCAGGCCCCCCGTGAGGTCCCTCCGGGCGCCCGCGAGGCGCGGGAGGATCCACGGGAGCATCTTCCGGGTGGCACCGGGAAGGGGGAGCCGGAGGAGTTCCCTCCCCGTGACCCACCGGAAGGGGGGCGGGAGGCGGGAACCCGTCGGGTGGGCCCCCGCGGTCCCGGGCGCATCCCGCAGTTCGTAGACGTGGAGAGTGACCCGGAAGTGGCTGTACTGATGTTCCACGACGCCCAGCTTCCGGACGATCCGCGGGGCCCTCCCCGTCTCTTCCCGGAACTCCCGGAGCACGGCGTGGGCCGGTGACTCTCCGGGCTCGAGCTTTCCTCCCGGGAGCTCCCAGAACCCGCCCAGGAGCCCCCCCTCGGGCCGTCGGCCCACCAGGACGCGGTCGGGAGGGCGCAGGAGCGCCCCCACCGCCGCCACCACGTGGGGCCGGGCCACCGGAGCACGTCGCCGGGGAAGGCTCCCGGGCTCCGGGAGCTCCCGCCCAGCACGGCAGACCCCCCGGAGCGGGCAGGCGGGGCAGCGGGGTTCCCGGGGGAGGCAGACCCGCTCCCCCAGCTCCATGAGCCCCTCGTTGAGCTCCCGGGGAGCGACCCCGGACGTGGGGAGACGGGCCACGACGGGTTCCATGAGGCGGTGCCAGGCGCGGGACCCGGCGGGCTCCTCGATGCGATAGACCCGGGAAAGGACCCGGATCCCGTTGGCGTCGAGCGCCAGCGTGGGCTCCTGGAACGCCAGGGCGGCCACGCTCCGGGAGATGTACGGCCCGAATCCGGGCAGCTGGGCGAGCTCCCCCGATGCGGTGGGGAACCGTCCGTGGCGCTCCCGGAGGATCTTCCGGGCCGACTCGTGGAGGTTGCGGGCCCGGGCGTAGTATCCCGCCCCCTCCCACGCCTTGAGCACCTTCTCCCGGGGCGCCCGTGCCAGCGCCGAAAGGGTGGGGAAGGCCCGGAGGAACCGGAGGTAGTACCTCCGGGCCACGGGGACCCGCGTCTGCTGGAGGAGCACCTCGGCCACCCAGATCCGGTACGGGTCCCGGGTGGTCCGCCACGGGAGCGGGAGCGCCTCCTTCCGGAACCAGGTCCCGATCCTCCGCGCCACTATTTTCGGGGCGGGCCCCTTGGGAGTCGGGGCCGGCGCGCGGAGCGAGTTAACGGAGCCCACCTCCCCCTTCCACCGCCATGGACAGCACCCTCAAGAAGTGCGACGGGATGGGCGGGGAAGTTCCCGAGGCTTCCCCGATGGACGACAACACGGACCTTCCCCAGGTGACCGACGACGAGTTCGAGCGGTTCGTGATCCGGTCCCCGGTCCCGGTGATCGTGGACTTCTATGCCGACTGGTGCCGCCCCTGCCGCCTGGTGGATCCCATCCTCTCCCGGCTCTCCACGGACCTGAACGGGAAGGTGCGGTTCGCCAAGGTGAACGTCGACGAGAGCGAGGAGGCCGCGGAGAGCTTCGCCGTGCATGCCATCCCCACCGTCCTCTTCGTGGACAAGGGGACCGAGAAGGGCCGGCTCGTGGGGATCCTCGCGGAGACGGAGTTCCGGGCCATGCTCAAGACCTGCTTCGGCGTCCCGTAGGAGGGGCGCATTCCCACCCCCACCGGCGGACACAACCATGGTTCCACCACCCTCCACTTCCCGGGGCCCTCTCCTCATCCTCAATGCCGACACTCCCTGGGGGGCATCGGCCGCCCGCGCCTTGAGCGCCGTGGGACGTCCCATCGCCCTGGCGAGCCGCCCCGGGCCGGAGGGGGAGGCCACGGTGGAGCTGGTGCGCCGGGCGGGCGCCGATCCCACTCCCCTCTCCTGGAACCCGTTGCGCCCCCTGGACTTCCTCCCCGGCCTGACGGAGTGGATCCGCGAGGTGGGTCCCGTCTCGGCCCTTGTGGGGATGCCGCCGCGCATCGTCCCGGACGACCTCTTTTCCATCTCGCCGGAAGGATTGGCGGCGTTCACCCACGGGACCATCAGCCTGCCCGCCCTCGCGGCATGGGCGGTCCTCCCGGGCCAGATCCAGGCGGGGCGGGGCCGGGTGATGTTGGCGAGCCTCGGCCTGGACCGGGACCCCCCGCCCCGGGCGGTCCTCGGGGCCACGGCCGCAGGAACCCTGCGGGGGTTCGCCATCGCACTGGACCGGGAGGTCCGCCGGAGCGGCATCGAGGTGACCTTCCTGGAAGTTCTGCCGGAAGCCCCGGGGGACGGATCTCTCGGGCCGCCGGAAGACCGGCTGGGGGAGGAGATCCGTCGTGCCCTCGAGACGGTGGGAGGGCACGGAACGGTCCGGAAGGTGCGGGTCCCGGGTTCGGCGTCCAAGGGCTCCCCGGACCACGCTCCCGCTGGATCGATCCCGGGCAGTTGGGGAGCGATGGGGAAGGACGCTCCGCGGGGACGGGTCCTCGTGATCACCGGGGCTTCTCGGGGCATCGGAAGGGCCGAAGCCATTCATCTCGCCCGCCCCGGGGACCTCCTGGTGCTCACGGCGCGCGATGAGGAGGCGCTCCAGGAGACCGCAGGGGAGGTGCGCCACCGGGGAGCGGAGGCCATCCCCCTCGCCATGGACCTCAGGGCGGTGGGAGCCACCCGGGAGCTTGCCCGCATCGTCCGGGAGCGAGCGGGCCCGCCCCAGATCCTCTCCCTGAACGCCGGTGTGACCTACGCCTTCCGCCTCCCCCGCCTCACCCCGCAGGAGATCCTGGAGCAGGTGGAGGTGGACCTCCTCTCGGTCCTGGGACTGGGGCGCGAGCTCCTTCCTCCCATGATGGGCCGGCCCGAGGGACGC
>JAJZYH010000061.1 GCA_021798195.1 Thermoplasmata archaeon | reverse complement strand
GCACCCCTCGCTTCCTGGAGCGCTACGAGTTCCGCGAGCGGGTCGCCACCGTAGCCTCCCTGGCCCCCTTCTTCGAGCCCCGAGGGGTCGCGGTCTTCGGCGTTTCCCGTTCCAAGGAAGGGCTCGGCCGGAGCATCCTGCGCCATCTGCGGGAGGGGGGGTATCCGGGCGGCCTCTACCCGATCCACCCCCAAGCCGAGGAACTGGAAGGTCTGCGCGCCTTCCCCGACCTCACGACCGTCCCGGGGCCCGTGGACCTCGCGGTCCTGGCCGTGCCGGCCCCCGTCCTCCCTTCGGTCGTGGACGACTGTGGAAGGAAGGGGGTCCACGGACTGGTGGTCGTCACCGGGGGGTACGACGACCGGGGAGAGGAGGGCGCCCGGTTCCAGCGCGACCTGGTGGAACGCGCCCGGGGGTGGGGGATGCGGGTGTTGGGTCCGGCCACCCTCGGGCTGACCCACATGACCCCTCCCGTCCGGTTGAACGCCAGCCTGGTACCGGGGGTCCCTCTCGCTGGGACGGTGGCCTTCGCTTCCCAGAGCGGTGCCTTGGGGGTCTCGGTCCTGGAACGGGCCCGGGAGCGGGGCCTGGGGTTCAGTTCGTTCGTGAGCCTCGGGGACAAGGCGGACGTCTCCAGCAACGACCTGTTGCAATACTGGGAGGACGATCCGGCCGCTCAGGTCGTCCTGCTCTATCTGGAGTCGTTCGGCAATCCCCGGCGCTTCGCCCGGCTCTCGCGTCGGGTGGGGAGGTCAAAGCCCCTGGTGGCGCTCAAGTCCCTGCGGACGGGCCCGGCGCTACGGGCTGCGGAGCGGGAAGGGGTCGCGCCCCTCGTGGAGGACCCCAACGTCAATGCGTTGTTCGAGCAATCGGGGGTCCTTCGGGTGGCCCGGTTGGAAGAGGCACTCGACCTGGCAGAGCTCCTGGTGGACCAGCCGCTCCCGGCCGGACCCCGGGTTCTGGTGGTGACGAATGCGAAGGGCCCCGGGGTGGTGGCCGTCGACGCCCTCCTCTCCGAGGGGCTCGCCGTTCCCGAGATCTCCCCGGACTCCCAGGAACTGCTGCGCTCCGCTCTACCGGGGGCCCGGACCCTCCGTAACCCCGTCGACCTGGGCATTTGGGCACAGGGAGGCGAGTACCAGCGGGCCATCGCCTGGGGGGCAGAAAGTAGAGAGGTGGACGCCCTTTTGGTCCTTTGGATACCCCTGGAATCCCCGGGGGCCCCGGAGACCCGTGCCCGGATCCGTGCGGCCCTCCAGGCCTTGGGCCCGGCCAAGGGGCCCGCGGCCAAGCCGGCCTTGCTGGTGACCTCCCCCAGGGATTGGGATCCCGACGCGTCGGGGAGCCCCTTCCCGGTGCATCACTTCCCAGAGCCGGCAGCCCGCGCCCTGGGCCTCGCGTATCGCTATGCCCGTTGGCGGGCCACGCCTATGGGTGATGTGCCGGAGTTCGCGGAAGTCCGATGGGACCCTCTCTGCGTCCTCATGGAGGGGCATCGCCAACGAGGAGGGGGAGAGCTCCCTCCGTCAGAACTGGGGGCGTTCGCGGACCTTTGTGGGTTCCGGGGAGTGGAGCCCCCTTCCAAAGAGGGGGTGGAGACGGCCTTGGAGGTGAGCGTGGGGGGGACGGATGCGTTCAGCCCGGTGATGACCCTCGCCCTACGCGTCCCTCCCCTGAGGATGGAGCTTCCCCGGCAACGCTGGATCCTCCCGATCACCGGCTCGGAGGGCGAGGGGCTGGTCCAGCGATTGGAGCAGGACCCTACGAGCCGGGCCTGGACGGCCCGGGACCCGTCGAACGTGTCCCGGGTGCGACGCAGCGTTCTCCTTGTCTCCCGCTTGGTGGAGGAGTTCCCCGAACTGGAGCGGATGGAGCTCACCCTGCCCGCTCGGGACGGGGTCGTCCTACGGGGCCTCTGGACGACGTACTCCCCGCCCCGGGGGGGCCCTAATGCTCCTGCCCGAACGCCTTGATGTCCTCGGGGCCGGATCGGGCGGCCTTCTTCTCCTTTCCCTGCACCGCGGTCCGGATCTGCTCGACCACGTCCGGGTTGGCCAGGGTGGTCACATCCCCCACGTCCATGGTGTTGGAGATGGCCGCCAGCACCCTCCGCATGATCTTCCCGGAACGGGTCTTGGGCATGTCCGAGACGATCTGGACGCTACGGGGCCGGGCGATCTTCCCGATCTCGACCTCGATGGCGTGGACCACCTTTTCCTGGATGGCCGAGGGGGAAGCGGTGACCCCGGGTTTGAGCGAGACGTACACCTCCGGCAGCCGCCCGCGGAGCTCGTCGACCACGGGGACCACAGCCGCCTCCGCCACTTCCGGCACCGTGAGGCAAGCCGACTCGATCTCCTTGGTCCCCAGACGGTGACCGGCCACATTGATCACATCGTCGATTCGGCCCAGGATCCGGTAGTACCCGTCCGGGGCGAGCAGGGCACCGTCCCCCGCGAAGTAGGGCCAGTCGTGCCAGTCCTTGCTCTTCGGGTCCTTGTTGTACCGGGAGAAGTATTGCTTCACGAACCGGTCCGGGTCCCGCCAGATGGTCTGCATGAGGCCGGGCCAAGGATTCCGGATGCAGATGTTCCCGGCCTTGTTCGAGCCCGGGGGGACCTCCTGGCCGTTCTCGTCCAAAATGACCGGATAGATCCCGGGCACGCCCGGTCCGGCGCTCCCCGGCTTCATCCGGTCGAGCGCGGGAAGGGTGGAGCAGAGGAAGCCCCCGGTCTCCGTCTGCCACCAGGTGTCCACGATGACCGCCTCGTCCTTCCCCACCGAGTGATAGTACCACTTCCAGGCCTCCGGCTCGATCGGCTCCCCGACCGTGGTCATGTGCTTGAAGTGGTAATGGTACTTGGCGGGCTCCTCCGGGCCGACCTTCCTGAGCATCCGGATCGACGTGGGGGAGGTGTGGAAGATGTTCACGTCCAGCCGTTCCGCGATGCGCCAGGGTCGGCCCGGGTCGGGGAACGTGGGGACCCCTTCATAGATCACGGAGGTCGCCCCGAGGGCGAGGGGCCCGTAGACGATGTAGGAATGCCCGGTGATCCAACCGATGTCGGCCAGGCACCAGTACACGTCCTCGGGGTGGATGTCCTGGACGAACTTGCTCGTCCCGGCCACGTAGGCGAGGTAACCCCCGGAGCTGTGCTGGCAGCCTTTCGGCCGACCGGTGGTGCCGCTCGTGTACATCAGGAAGAGCGGCGCCTCCGCCGGTTGCGAGACCGGGGCGACCCGGCGTCCCCTGTACTTCGTCAGCAGGTCGTTGATCACGTAGTCGCGCCCCTCCACCATCGGGGTGCTGGTGGCGGACCGACCGTTCGGGAAGCGGCGCCAGATCAGGACCTTCTCGACCTTCTGACCTTCTTCGGCGGCGGTCTTGACGGCCAGGTCGGCGTTGGCCTTGTGGTCCAGGAGCTTCCCGCTCCGGTAGTAACCGTCCGTCGTGATGAGCACCTGGCTGCCACTGTCCGCGATCCGGCGTCCACAGGATTCGCCGGAGAAGCCCCCGAACACCACCGAGTGGACCACCCCCAGCCGGGCGCAGGCGAGCATGGTGATGGGAAGCTCCGGGACCATCGGCATGTGGATGGTCACCCGGTCGCCGGTCTTGAGCCCGGCAAACTCCTGAAGGAGGGCGGCCACCTCGTTGACCCGGACGTAGAGCTCCTGATAGGTGATGGACTGAGGGGCGTCCTCCTCCGGCTCCCCCACGAAGATCAAGGCCGCCTTGTTCTTGTGCTTCGGGAGGTGCCGGTCGACGCAGTTGTAGCAGACGTTCAGCCTCCCCCCCACGAACCAATTGTAGAAGGGGGGCTTGCTCGAGTCCAACGTCGTCTGCCAGTAATGGTCCCAGGTGAGGAGGTCCGCGTACTCCCGGAAGCATTCCGGGAAGTGGGCCTCGGAGAACCGTTCCCGCACGGAAGGGTCGGACAGGTTGGCCTGACCGATGAACCGGGAAGAAGGTTGGAAGTAGCCTTCCTCGCGCCAGTGGACGGCAATCTCCGCCTCTGAGAGTTCCGCCGCTCGTTCCTTGCCGCTCCGCATCGGGGTGCTTCCGCTCATAGTTCAAGACCTGTCATGCGCGAACGTACCACGGTATAAACCCGTTTCTCCGTCAGCGCCAATGTCAGGGTCCCGCCTGCCCCCTAGGCCAGTTCCCCGTGGGCGTTGTGGGATCGCCCCAATAAAGAAGGAAGGAAGAGAAGGAAAGGGTTGGGCGAGGGCAGCCCCGGGGTCCTAGAAGGGCAGCACCTTCCGTCCGTCGTGGTGGGCCGCGGTGAGGACCCCCGTCGCCACGTACCAGGCCAGGAAGCCCGTGATGAAGGTCTCGATCCCGGTGGCCTCCCAGAGGCCGTTGGAGACCGTGTGCCCCCCTCCAAGGATCCCGAAGTCGATCGATAGGAGCAGGAACGCCAGGTCCAACAGGAGGAAGACCCCGAAGATCCCCCAGCCATGCTTATTGGCGTTGATGAGGAACGAGAGGGTCCACAGGAACCAGATGATCATGAACCACATGATGTCGTAGCTGGCGGTCGGGCCCCCCGCAAAGCCCGTTCCCAACAGTCCGCTCAGAAAGATCGTAAAGGCCCACCAGAAGGCCCCGTACCCCACGAAGGCAGACCCCGGGAAAATCTCCCCCCGGCGGAGCATGACCAGCCCAGCGACGAACTGGGTCGTTCCGCCGAAGGCGAGAGCCATGGGAAAGACCACCCCGTTGTCCACGCCCCAGTTCGCCCCGTTGGACGCGATCGCGACGCCCGCGAGCATGGTGGTCGTCCCGAACCCGGCCAGCCCGAGAACGGTGGCAGGAGCCCAGAAGGGGTCCTTGCTTTCTCGTTGGGTGAACGGCGCCTCCGCAGTGCTAGGCATTGCCATGGCAAGGCCCACGTCCACCCCATATAATAATGATTCGGGCGGGCCCGGGCCAGGACAGGAACGAGCTCCGTCCCCGAGCGAGGAGGCAGCGGAGGCAGGATGGGCGAGGGTAGTTCGGGAAGTTCCCAGGGGAAGCCCATCTCAGCCGGGACGAAGAAACGGGAGTGCCAGCCTCGGGGAGGGGCGGTCCCCTGATCCGGAGCCCCGGCTCCTTTGGAAGGGACCGTGCCCCGGTTTCCCCAGGTCGTTCCGTTCAGCCCGTTCGGAAACCCGCCCTCCCGGGGAGTTCGTCGCCGATGGCAGCGAGACCGGTCCCGGTGCGTGGCCACGTTACGGCCCGGTGCGAGGGTCACCCTCTCGGCAGCGGGATGCCGCAGGAACGCCCTCCCCACCCGTGCGCCGGAAAGGCTTTAGGCGGGTGGAGGCCCTCCCTACGCCCGTGGCCGCCCGCCTTCGTTGGCTCAGCGAGGAGCAGGAGCAGAAGGACCGAGACCTCCGCGAGGAGATCCACTCGGCGGAGCAGAAGCTCTACAACCTGAAGGACCGGCGAGGAGACCTGCTC
>JAJZYH010000060.1 GCA_021798195.1 Thermoplasmata archaeon | reverse complement strand
GCGAGGATGCCTCCCATGAGCTTGGGGTGGAGCGTCTTCACGCGCCCCCCGAACCAGCTCTCGAGGCCCGTGATCTCGTCGGTGCCGTGGGCCGCGACCCCGGCCTCCCCCAGGCGCCGACGGGTACCCGCCGTGGCGAAGAGTTCCACGCCCAGGTCCCTCAGGCCGCGCGCCAGGGGGACGAACGGGGCCGTATCGTGCGCCGCCAAGAGGGCACGACGCACGCGCCCCGGGGGTTCGTCGCTCTCCGCCACCGTTCTTACCCCTCCGGAAGTTGTGGGCGGCGTCTTAACGGTTCCGACCCGGCCGGCGGGGGATCCCGAGCTCGGGCCCGGAGCGGTCATCGGCCTTGATGGGGGGAGGAAAGACTCCGATCGAGGGCGATCCGTCGGAAGAACTGGGCGCCGAGCCCCCACGGCCTCGCGAGGGCGTTCGCACCCGGATCTCGTCACCAGGCGCCCAGGAGGGCCGCGAGAAAGATCACCACCACCCCCGCTACGGTGGACAGCAGGGCCAGGAAGCGGTTCCACCGGGAGAGCCGTCGCAGGCGCGTCGGCGGGCTCCCCCGCCTCCGGAGGGACATGAGGCGCGGCCCCAGGACGAACGAATGGAGGGCCGCAGCGGCCACCATGACCGATACGAGGACGAGCTTCGCGAGGAGGATCGGCCCCTCGGGAAGTCCGATCCACGACGTCCATCCGGTGCCGGGAGGGAGGTACCACGTCAGGTTGTAGAGCCCCGTGGCCACGGTGGCGGCGAGGGCGGTCCAGAGGAGAGGCCCCACCCGGCGGCCCACTTCCGCGATCCGGTCCGCCCCGCCCTCCCGGTCCCGGGAGAGGACCATGGTGGCCATGCCCAGCACCACGCTCCCTCCCACCCAGATGGTGGCGCCCAGGATGTGCACGCCGAGGAGAAGTCCCTGGAGGAGGTTCATGGCGCACCCCGAACGCGTTGCCGGGGCCCCTCCTCCGCCGGAGCGAAGCCCAGGGGGACCCCCACCTTTGGGCCGAGGGTCACGGCCACGAGAAGAATCCCGGCGCCGTCGTGGAGGTGCGCAGGATCCCGGTTCCGCGCACTCCGCCGGGGATCCAGAGGATCCGCGCCGCGCCGAGTGGGGAAAGGGTGGCCAGGGAAGGGACCGGGAACGCGGAAGGTGCGCTCGTGTTCTTCCTCGGGGGAGGACATCTGGCGGCGCTTCACGCCCTTCCCCATTATGCCCGCCCCGTATGAATCGGGGAACCGTACCCGTGCGGGACCCACTCGGGGGACGTGCGCGGGCGGGCCCCCCTTCGGCGGGAGCCAACGACCGGGGCGTCCCTCCCCGGGGTGCCTTCCCGACCAGTGGACCGGCCACGGGCCGCGCGGAACCCGAGGCGATGGACACTGCGTTCTCGGTGAGAGAAGCGGGACCGGGACCTCCGGCACCATAGGCTGCGCCGTTCAACGACTCGCATTTCGGCGTACGTTATATCGCACCATCCCATCCCGTGACGTGCTACAGGTGGAATTATGAATTCGACGGAGTCCAGCCAACCCACCCCAGGGCAGAACTACAACCGGCGCCTCCGGCGCCTGACCACGATCTTCGCCGTGATCGTGGTGGCCGTGGCCATCGTCGCGGGTTTCACCGGCTACGAGATCCGCGCCGTGAGCACGCCCACCTCGTCCGCGACGTCGGTCTCCCTCACCTACTTCGACGACCTCGCGCCGTCCGAATCGTCGTTCATGAGCAGCTCGGTGATCCCGCTCTTCGAGCACCAGTACCCCAACGTCACCGTGGTCTATTCGGACATCTCGGCGACGGCCATGGTGAACGAGGTGGAGGCGCTGGAGCAAGGGCACGACGTGGGCACCACGGTGATCGCCGAGGACAACATGGTCATCGGGGAACTCGTCTACGGCGGCTACCTCATGAACATGAGCTCCTTCGCGAGTTCCATCGAACCCAGCACCATGATCCCCTCCATGGCGGGGATCGCCCAGTACGAAGTCAAGGCGTTCGGGGGGACCTACTTCATCCCCCTGCGGGCCAACGTCCCCCTGGTGTGGTACAACGCCACGGCGCTCACCGCCGCGGGTCTCCATCACCCCCCGGCCAACACGGCGCAGCTCATGTCCGATGCCCAGACCCTCGACTCCTTCTACCACGGCGGCCAGGTCATGTTCCAGGGGCACGGGGGCGCCAGCACCCCCACGGAACTCTTCCAGTGGCTCACCCAGTTCGGCGGGAATCCCATCGCGTTCAATGACACCGGGGATATCCAGGCGTTCCAGTACCTCTACAACCTGAGCGCGTACTTCAACCCGTCCTACACCTCGGGATACTGGGGCTCCTACACGGGCCTCGCCAACGGGGCCTACTCCATCCTGGACTACCAGTGGCCGTACATCTACAGCAACCTCGTGGGGCTGGGGATGCCCAACAGCGCCATCGGGGTCTACGCCGGGCCCAACGGGACGGTGAACTCCGACCACATCATCGGGGGTGACGTCCTCGCGATCCCCAAGGGCGTCACCAACCTCTGGGCGGCGCAGACCTTCTCGCAGTTCCTTCTGTCCACACCGGTCCAGCAGATGTTCATAGAGAACCTGAGCTGGCCCGCCGTGAACCAGGCCGCGTACACCGGGCTCAATGCCTCGCTCTCCAAGACCTACGGGGCCATCGAGTCGGCGCTGTCGAACCCCGTCTTCCGTCCCCCGGTCCCCTGGATCACCGAGTGGAACACCCTCATGGACAACGCCTGGAGCACCATCATCGTGAACCACGGGTCCTACGCCAGTATCGCCTCGGTGCTCTCCAACGAGCACCAGCAGCTCTACAACTACCTCGTCGCCAACTTCGGCCAGACCACGGCCACGGAATACAACGAGGGGATGTTCGGCCCCCTGATCGTCTAAGAACCGGTTCATGGAATCCTCTCCCCGCCCACCGGTGCCCCTCGGGGAGAGGAGCGATCCGGGGCGGAGGGCCCACCGGCGTTTCCGTGACGTCGGGGTGCCGCTCCTCTTCCTCCTCCCGGCCCTCGTCTACGTGCTCTACTTCGCCTTCTACCCGTCCGCGGAGGTGATCTACCTCAGCTTCCAGACCCCCTTCCAGCACGGCGTCCTCACCAACTACGTGGAGCTCCAGGACCTGGGGCTCGTCACCGCCATCGAGGACACGGTGATCGTGACCGTGGGGGCCCTCGCCATCCAGCTGGTCCTGGGGATGGCCATCGCCACCATCCTCACCAAGGAGTTCCGCGGGAAGGGGATCTTCGCGTCCCTCGCGATCCTCCCCATCGGGATCGCCACCGTGGTGGGCGCCTTCGCCTTCACCCTCATCTTCCCGTCGGTGGGAGGCTACGCCAACTCCGCCCTGGTGGGGGTGGGGCTCCCCAGCGTGGACTGGCTCCACCCCAACGGCCGGGCCCTCCTCACCATCATGCTCGCGGACAGCTGGAAGAACACCCCCCTCGTGACCCTCATCCTCCTCGCGGGCCTCACCACCATCCCGCGGAACCTCTACGAGGCCGCGGCCATCGACGGGGCCGGCGCCGTGCGGCGCCTGTTCTACGTCACCCTCCCCAACCTGAGGCGCTTCATCGCCATCGCGCTCATCATCCGGGGGATCAGCGAGTTCAACATCTTCGCCCTGCCCCTCATCCTGGTGGGGAACAACCCCCCCCTGCTCACGGTCCTGGTGTACAACCTGTACTCCACCACGCCCACCATCTACCAGTCCGCGGCCGCGGCCTCCGTCCTCCTGGGCTTCGTGGGGGTCTTCATCGCCATCGTCATCGCCGCGGGAGGGACGCGCCGGTGAAGCTGCGTCGGGTGGGCCTCTACGCCAGCGTGGGGCTCCTCTCGGTGATCCTCCTCTACCCCCTCTACATCCTGTTCCTGGTGGCGTTCGAGCCCCCGCGCTACACCCTCGACTCCCTGTTCCCCCGGCAGCTCCCGGGAGGGTTCACCCTCACGAACCTCCTCACCGCCCTGGGGAGCTTCGACCTCATCGATCCCCTGGTGAAGAGCCTCGAGGTGGCCCTCCTGGTGGCCGCCCTCGCCCTGGCCCTGGGCATCCCCGCCGCCTACGGACTGAGCCGCCTCCCTCCCGTCCTCTCCTACGGCATCACCACCACGCTCTTCGTGGTCAACATGATGCCCGCCATCACCATCGCGGTGCCCATCTCCGCGGAGTTCATCTCCCTGGGCCTCTACGATTCCGTCCCGGGCCTCGCCCTCCTCCAGGAGCTGGTGGTCCTTCCCCTGGCCACGTTCATCCTGGTGGGCGCCTTCCAGGCGATCCCCCGGGAGATCGAGTGGCAGGCCCGCGTCGACGGGGCGGGCCTCCTGCGCACCGTGTACCGGACCCTGGTCCCCCTCGCCCGATCCGGGATCGTGGCGGCGTTCCTCCTCTCCTGGATGTTCTCCTGGGACGAGTTCACCTTCGCGGTGATCCTCTCTCCCCTCAAGCCCACGCTCCCGGTGGTGATCTACCAGAACCTCACCCGGGGGAACCTCCTCGCCACCACCGCCTTCGCCATCGTCATGACGGTCCCCGTGATCGTGGTCACCGTCCTGCTGCAGCGTCACCTCAAGGGGGAGGAGCTCGCGGGAGGCCTCCGGGGATGACCGCGAAGCTCTCCCTGGAGAAGGTCACCAAGCGCTTCGGACACCGCGTGGTGGCGGAGGACGTGGACCTCACGGTGGAGGCCGGGGAGTTCTTCGTGATCCTGGGGCCCTCGGGGGAGGGGAAGTCCACGCTCCTCAGGATCCTCGCGGGCATCGAGCACCCGGACTCGGGCCGGATCCGGATCGACGGGAAGGACGTGACGGACCTGCCCCCCAACCGGCGCAACGTGGCCATGGTCTTCCAGAACTACGCGCTCTACCCCAACATGAACGTCTACCGGAACATCGCCTTCCCGCTGAAGATGCAGTTCTTCAGCCGGGAGGAGATCGACGAGAAGGTGCGTGCCACCGCAGCGACCCTGGGGATCACCGACATCCTGGAAAGCCCGGTGACCCGCATCAGCGGGGGACAGCAACAGCGGGTGGCCCTCGCCCGGGCCATCGTCCGGTCCCCCTCGCTCTTCCTCCTCGACGAGCCCCTGAGCAACCTCGACGCCCGCGTCCGCTTCTCCGCCCGTGCGGAGCTCAAGAAGATCCAGCGGCAGCTCCACCAGACCTTCGTCTACGTGACCCACGACCAGAAGGAGGCGGAGGGGCTCTCGGACCGGACCGGCGTGCTCCACCAGGGACGCTTCGAGCAGGTGGCGCCGTTCCGCGAGATCTATGAGCAGCCCCGGACGCGCTGGGTGGGCGACTTCGTGGGGGACGTGCCCATGAACTACCTCCCGGATCCCTCCCGGCCCGGGGTGGAGGTGGGCTTCCGTCCCGAGTGGGTCCTCCTGGATGGCTCCGGCCCGTTCCGCGCCCGGGTGGAGGCCACGGAGCGCGTGGGGGAGCTCACCTACGCGCTGGCCACGTCCCCCGAGGGTCGGCATCTGGTGCTCCGGAGCCGGGGCCCCCGGACCGAGGGGGAAGAGGTCCGCTTCACCCTGACCCACCAGCAGCTCTACGGACCGG
>JAJZYH010000022.1 GCA_021798195.1 Thermoplasmata archaeon | reverse complement strand
GGTGCCCATGTTCTTCGTGCCGCTGGGGCACCTCAACAAGAAGGACTGGTTCCGACGGGAGATGGTGACGGAGCGGCAGAAGGAGCTCCTGACGCGGGCCCTCACCCACGGCCTCCGCCAGTCCCGCATCATGCTCCAGCAGTTCTTCGAGGAACGGGACGAGCACCGGTGGGCCTATCACGTGGCGTTTTCCGGTTTCCTCACCTTCCTGGAACTGGTGGCGAAGGCGAAGGGGCTCTACAACCCGCCCCGGAAGCGGCCCAAGGGACCCATCGAGAGCCCCCTGCGGCATCCCGAGCGGATCCCCTCCCCCACCATCCCCGTGCGGGATTGAGGGAGGCCCCGGCCCCTCCCGCGGGCGTGCGCCGCGTGGGCCCACGTGAGGGAATCCTACCAGGGCACGCCGTCCCTCAGGCCCGCAGAAGGGCTTTTGAACCCACGGGAATCGGGGGGCGGGCAAAGGACCATGCCGCAGTCCGGAGTTCCCACGGTGCTCGGGGTCGTGGCCGGCGTCCTCGCCATCCTGGGCGGTTTCATCGATTTCATCCTGGGCGTTGCCCATGCCTTCTTCGCCTACAGCCCCGGGCCCCTGGTGCAGGGTGTGGCCGCCGGCCTGATCTCCACCGTGCTGGGGATCCTCATGCTGGTCTTCACCGGCTACTCGCGGGCGGGCGTCCGGGACCACGCCATGGTGGGCGGCATCGTCCTCATCCTATTGGGAGTGATCTCCTGGTTCCTTTTGGGGCGCTCCCTCTTTGTGGTCCTTGCGGCGGTGCTGGCCTTCCTGGCGGGGCTCGTCTTCCTCCTGGAGCACACCGTCCACCCCCGGTGAGACGGTCCGCCCCCTGCCCGGGAACCGGGAGGCCAGGGCTTCCGTTCTCTCCGCCAACTGGATCCACCGGAGGTATGCATTGAGGGCGGCCCGGAGGGTGGAGGTGGAGGCGGACCGGATCCGGATCTCGAGGGAACGGGGGCCCAGGGTCCGGACGAGGACCTCGGTCCGGGGAACTTCCTGGAGAGATCCCGGAGCCACGGCCCGGGCGATCCGTTGGGCTGTGCCCTCCGGGTAGGGTCCCAGGCGCACCCGGACCTCCCACGCGTAGGGGTCCCCGGGCGGGCTCATCATGCGGGGCCGGAACTCCCCTTCACCCGGCGACGGAGTTCCCGGAGCACGCTCTGGGTCTTGCGATGCGCGGAGATCACGTATCCCGTGGGATTCACCAGTCGTTCCAGCTCCTCCGACGAGAACCTGGTTCGGAGCACGGGGTCATGCCGGGCCCTCGAGAGCAGGGTATCCCCGTCCTCGGGTCGGAGGTCCCGGGTGAGCTTGCGGAGTACTTCGTGCGCCTCGGAGCGCGGCATTCCCCGCTCGGTGAGGGCCAGCATCACCTGTTCGGCCATCACGGCCCCGCCCGTCCTCGCCAGGTTCGCCTCCATCCGGGCCGGGTCCACCCGCAGATCCGCCACGATCCCGGTGAGCTCGTTGAGGATGTGGTCCAGGAGGATCACTCCGTGGGAGTAGAGGATCCGCTCGTTGGCCGAGTTGGCGAGGTCCCTCTCATGCCATTGCACCATGTTCTCGTACGCGGGTCCGGGGAGGGCCCGGAGGAAGCGGGCGAGGGAGCTCACGTTCTCGCTCCGGACCGGGTTCCTCTTCTGGGCCATGGTGGAGGAACCCACCTGCGAGCCCTCCTGGAACGGCTCGGAGACCTCCGCGATCTCGGTCCTCTGGAGGTTCCGGATCTCGGTGGAGAGGCGGTCAGAGCTGGTGGCCACGAGGGCGATCCAGCCGGCAAACTCCGCGAGCCGGTCCCTCCCCACGATCTGAGTGGGCGCGGGGTCGGCCGCGAGTCCCAGGAGGCGCATCGTCCGGACCTCGATGCGGGCCGCGAGGGGACCAAAGCTCGCGCCGGTCCCCACGGCCCCGGACATCTTCCCCACCACCAGGCGGGGGACCATCTGACGCAGCCGTTCCTTGTGGCGGAGGAACTCGGCGGCGAAGGTGGCAAACTTGTACCCCAGGGTGAGGGGCACGGCGTGCTGACCGTGGGTCCTCCCCACCATGGCCGTCCCGGCATGGCGGTCCGCCTGCTCCAGGAGTTCTGCGAGCAGCCGATCCAGGTCGGCTCCCAGAAGCGCGGCCGCCTCCCGGAGCTCCAGCCCCAGCGCGGAATCCAGGATGTCATTGGACGTGGCGCCCAGGTGGACGTAGGGAGCCCCCACCCCGGACTTCTCCGCCAGGGCGCGCGTGAGGGCCATGACGTCGTGGTGGGTCTCCCTCTCCAGGGCATCCACCCGCTCCTGCGAGACCACGCCGGGGCGGGCGGCTCTTGCGATGGCCTGCGCGGCGGCCCGGGGGATCACCCGCTCCTCGGAGAGCGCCCGGGCGAGCGCGGCTTCCACGGTGAGCCATCGCCGCAGGCGGGCCTTCCGGGAAAAGAGCTCCCGGGACTCACTCCTGCCGTACCGGAACTCCAGGGGGCAGATGGCTTCCTCGTCGGGGTCCGGCACGGTGGTGCGACCGGGGACCGGAATATATACGTAGCACTGGTGCGCCGGACGGGTCGGAGGATGTGCTTTGTCCCGGATCGTGGTGGCCCTGGGCGGGAACGCGCTGACCCGCGCCGGCGAAGCGGGGACCTGGGAGGAGGCTCGGGCCCACATGCGGGAGGCGGTGCGGGCGCTGGCCCGCATCGTTGCGGCGGGGCACGACCTGGTCCTCACCCACGGGAACGGCCCCCAGGTGGGTGCCCTCCTCCTGCAGCAGGAGGCGCGCCAGCGGGAGGTCCCTCCCCTTCCGCTGGACGTACTGGGTGCGATGACGCAGGGATGGATCGGCTACCTCATCCTCACCGAATTCTCCCCCGCCCTGGCCCGCCTCCGACATCCCCGGGAGCTCATCGCCACGGTGACCCGCGTGGAGGTCTCTCCCCGTGACCCCGCCTTCCGCCGACCCACGAAGCCCGTGGGTCGCTACTATGACGAGACCGAGGCCCTCCTCCTGCGCAAGAGGCACGGATGGGTCATGGCCCACGATGCGGCCCGGGGGGGATGGCGCCGTCTGGTTCCCTCCCCGGAGCCCCTTCGCATCGTGGAGGGACCCGTGATCCGCGACCTCCTGGAGAGCGCACGGTCCCCCCGGGCCATCCCGGTGGTGGCGGGAGGCGGGGGGATCCCGGTGCGAAGGGGTCCGGGAGGCGCGTACGAGGGCGTCGAAGCCGTGATCGACAAGGACCGGACCGCCTCGCTCCTCGCCTCCACCGTGGGCGCGGAGACGCTCGCCATCGTCACGGACGTGAACGGAGCCTCCGTCCACTTCCACACCCCTCGGGAACGACGGTTGGGGCACGTTTCGGTCTCGGAGCTCGAGGGATTCCTCCGGGCGGGGGAATTCGGGGAGGGGAGCATGGCCCCCAAGGTGGAGGCGGCCCTCCGGTTCGTCCGCCACGGAGGGCGCCGGGCGATCATCACCGACGCCTATTCCCTGGGAGCCTCCCTGGAAGGGACATCCGGAACCATCGTGGAGCGGAACTGAGCCGAGCTTTCCGGATCCCGCCGTAGGAACCGGTCGATCCCGGTCCCGTACTGCATGGCCGTCTTGGGCGCCTCCGATATCTCGGGGGGGAGACCCAGGGACCGGGCCAACGCCCGGAGGGGGGCCTTCCCCATCCGCTCCCCCCAGGAAAACCGCATCGCAACGCTCTGGACGGATCCATCCAGGAACGGAGAGGCCAGCCTATGGCCCAGGAGTGCGGCGAGCCGCGTCGAAGTGGGCCAATCCTGAGCGACGAGCGTCCCCCAGTCGGCCTGGGCGCGTCGGGGGACCTCCGGAGCCGCGAGACCGCGGAAATGCGCGTACCCGAGGAACAGCTCGTCGGCGCCCTGGCCACACAGGACGTACTGGGTCCGGGCCGCCCTCACCGCGAGGTACATCCCCACCTGGACGGAAAGGAGGCGGGGTGGGGGCAGGCCCTTGCCACGGAGGATCTCGTCCCGAGCAGAGCGGACGGCGTCCGGGGACAACGGGACGGAACGCCAGGGGATCCCCAGGGCCTCGGCGGATCGCCTCCCCCTCTCGAGGTCCCGGGACCCCGGGAAGCCGATGGTGACGAGATCCGGGGGCTCCCCCACCTCCTGCCCGATCCTCGCCACCAGGCTGGAGTCGAGACCCCCGGAGAAGAGGAGCGTCCATCGGGGCTCCGAGGCCCGTGCCACGGAGCCCCGGACGGCCTCCCGGAGCGCCGCGCCCAGGGCTTCCACCCGGGGATCCCCGCGCAAGGGGGCGGGGGGCGAGGAAGCGTCCGGGAAAGCTTCACCTGCGACCGGAGCATACCCCTTCCCCGTGCCCCCGTCCATCCTGCCCGACGTGCCGGATTCGGATCTCTCCGCTCCTCCTGCCCCCCCGTCCAAGTTCTGGCGGGACCTCCTGCTCTGGGTGGTGGTGGGCATCCTCATCCTCTCGGTGGTGACCGGGATCCTGCTCTTCGCCCCTTGACCCGGATGCCGCCCGACCCTGCCTTCCGCTCGTGAGGGGGATGCCGAAGGGGATCGGGGCGTCCCGCCTCGGAAAATCCCTTCTCCCGCAGGAGGCAGGAGTCGCACCGGCCGCACGGTTCGGTCCCCCCCCGGTAACAGCTCCAGGTGAATTGCCAGGGCACCCGGAGCCGCTCCCCCCATCGGACGATGTCGGCCTTGGTCTTATGGACCAACGGGGCGGCCAGCCGGATGACGGGGCTCCGCGGCGAGCGCTCCCGCGTGGCGGTGGCCACGGGGATGAGCCTCTGGAACGCCTGGAGGAACGAGGGCCGGCAATCCGGGTATCCCGAATAGTCCAGTGCGTTGACCCCCAGGTAGATCGCCCGGGCGCCCCGGCTCTCCGCCACGGCGAGCGCCAGGGAGAGGAAGATCGTGTTCCGGGCCGGGACGTAGGTCGAAGGGATCCCCCGCCCCATCTCGGTGGGGGACCGGTCCCGGGGGAGGGACCATTCCCGTCGTGTGAGGGCGGAGGGGGCAAGCTCGCGGAGGGGAAGGCGTACCACGAGGGACTCCTCCGCGCCATAGTGGCGGGCCAGCCTCCGGGCCGAGCGGACCTCCCGGTCGTGCCGCTGGCCGTAGAGGACGGTGAGCGTGATCACGCGGAACCCCCGGGACCTCGCGATGGCGAGCGTCGTGGCCGAGTCCATCCCCCCGGAGAGGAGGACCACGGCGAGAGGCGACCGCGTCCGGTCCGGAGTGCGTCTCATCGGAGGAACAACCCCACGGCAAGGAGGCTCGCGATCAGCATGGCCAGGAAGTTCGTGGCCCCCTTCCCGATGTATCCGCGATTCTCGAGCGTCGCTCCCAGAAGGCTATCCACCTGGCACCCGACCCAACCCAGGGCCGTGCCCCCCAAGAGCCAGAGGGCAGGGTCCGTGGGGAAGGGCTGGAACGAGAACTGGAAGAAGCCCCAGGCCAGGAGGGCGGTGCTCCCGCTCCCCACGAGAGCCCACCATTCGCCGTAGAGGCTCACCCCCCCGTTGGTCCCGGGCGGGACGGGCGCCCCGTTGAGGATACTCACGGCGCTCCCGGAAAGTACCCCGAACTCGGAGGCGAAGGTGTCCGCCGCACCGCAGGCGAGGGCCGAGGTGTACACGAACGGGGCGAGGGGAGCCAGGGAGGGGCCCGCCTGGGAGGCTCCCGCCACGATGGCAAGGGGGATGATGATGTGGGCGAGGACGTTGGACACCCCTCGTTCCCCGGTGCTCCCCTCGCTCACCTTGCGGGCCCTCTTCTCCTGGAACCGGAAACGGGTGGCCAGGGAGCTCCCCACCACGAAGAGCACGAGGAGGGCCAGGTACGGAACTCCCCCCAGGAGCACGATGATGATCCCGAACGCCGCTGCCACGCTGGCTGCCGGGGGGGTCAGGACCCGGGCGAGGACCGAAAGGAACGCAAGGATCCCCGTGCCCACGATGGCCCCCACGGCCTCGAGGGTCGTCGCCGGCCCGTGGGAGAGGGCCCATACGATGAAGATTGTCACGAGTCCTCGGGAAGGGGGTGCCAGCGGCGTCCCGGTTTATAAGACGTGCCGAAGGTGGGGAGCGGGTCCGGGACAGGCCCCACGATCCCCCCCCGTGCCCTCAATGGACCTTCCGGGTGAGATAGAGCTCGCACCGGTACGCGATTTCCACACGTCCTGTGGGCGCGGCCCGGATCTGGTCCTCCAGCACCCCCCGGATCCGCGTGCGGGCCTCCTCCTGTTCCGCGGGGGGAAGGGCGGAGATGTAACTCACCGAGGCGAACCGGGCTTCGGCGCTCGCGAGGTCCAGTACCTGGATGAACCTCGTCTCGGACCTTTCCAGCGGTTGGAAGAGGTCCGTCCGTTCCCATGCCCCCTTCCAGGTGTCCTCCGCGGCCCGTGGGGTCCCCGGGAACCTTCTCGCATAGGAATCCAGGATCCCCGAGATCCTTTGCTGATGGGGGTCGGCGAGGTCCCGGTGGCTCCAGAGCAGTGCGACCTGCCCCGAGGGTCCCAGGGCCCTCGCGAACTCGGGAATGGCCCGCTCCGCGACGAACCAGTGGAACGCCTGGGAGGCGACGATCGCCTGGAGCGAACCGGTCCGGACCGGAAGCGCCTCCGCGCGTCCCGCGAGAAGGGGACAGCGAGGGAGCTGGCGCAGGAATTCCTCGCGCATCCCGCGGACGGGCTCCACGGCCAGGACCCGGGGGAAGATGTCGGTGAGATGTCGGGTGAGCTTTCCCGTCCCGGCCCCCACGTCCGCGACCCAGGAACCCTTCTCGGGAAGAATGCGCCGCCCGAGCTCCTCCAGTGCGGCGGGCGGCGGTTCCGGACGGCCCACCTCGTAGAGCGCCGCCGCCCGGTGGAACCCGTGGGCCGCGACGGGAGCGATCCGGTTCCCGCCCCAGGGACTCTCCCCCTGCATTCCCGCTCCCTCATCCCCGGGCCATCACCCGCAGGGCCGCCTCGAAGAAGGTGGGCGCACAGATATCGGCGGAAGCACGGGCCAGTGGGACCTCGTCCGGGTAGCGCAGGCGCTCGCCCGGTTCCGGGACGTAGGCCGTGAGGAGGCCCAGGCGTTCTCCCGCCTGGACGTCCAGGAGCCGGTCCCCGATGATGGCGCTGGAGCCGAGATCGAGGCCCAGATCCGACGCGGCTCGCTGGAAGAGCCCTGGATTCGGCTTGCGGCACACGCAGCCATCCTCGGGGGCATGGGGGCAGTAGTAGAATGCGTCCACCCCGGAGCCGTGCCGGGCCAGCCGTTCCTGGAGGCGGGCGTGGATGGCCGCCACATCCTCCTCGGTGTAGAGGCCCCGGGCGATGCCGGACTGGTTCGTCACCACGACGACTCGGAACCCATGCTGGTGCAGGAGGCTAAGCGCCCGGGGGACGCCCCGGTACAGCTCGAGACGCCCCGGATCCTTCATGTACCGGAGATCCACGTTGAGCGTCCCGTCCCGGTCCACGAAGACGGCACGCTGCCGGTGGGGGGACCGGGGGGGCGAGGGCGCCCCGGGAGTCTCACGTGGTGATGACGCGGGCAATCCGGAGGCTCCCCTTCTCCAGCAGCAGGGAAAAGAGATTGCTCGAGTGATTGCTGGAGCGCATCTTCACCACACGGACCCGCCGCTGGATGGTCTCCTCGTTCACCTTGGACATCATGAGGTGGATGATCCCGTCCGCGAGGTAGTCCTCGCCGTACTCCCCGTAGCCCTCCCCCGGATGGGTCTCGGTGATGAGCAGGCTCGTGACCTCCAGGCCCCGCATCCACTCGAAGAAATGGAAGAGCTCATTGCGGGGGTTGTCGAAGGTGGAGAGGGTCTCCAGTACGGGCAGGGAATCGATCACCAGGATGTCATATCCCTGGGACTCCTTCACGTTCTGCGCGAAGGATTTGAGGATCTCCAGCCAGGATTTCGTTCCCAGCACGTTGAGGCTCCTGCGGATGTGGCCGATGTCCACGATGGAAAGCTTGTCCGCCACCGCCTCCGGCCGCATCCCCACGCCCTCCATGTTCTGGAGCAGGCTCTCCCGACTCTGCTCCATGGTCACGTAGAGCGCCCGGCGGTTCTCCTTGACGGCGTTCTGGTAGGCCATGTGGAAGGCCACGGTGCTCTTGAGGCTCCCCGGTTCACCGGCGAGCAGGACCACGTTCCCCCGGGGGATGCCCCCCTCCATCTTCTCGTCGAGCCCGTCCACAAAGGTCCGGACTCGGCTCACCTTGGCATGGGTCTCCAAAGGGGTCATGTTTCTGTCCTCCCCATCCTGCCCGGGGAGCGAGGCAGGTCTTGAAAGACCTTAGGGCCTCTGGGCTTAAGCTCTTCGCACATGTCGGCTGCGCCCCGTGTCGCAACGGGGGGGACGGAAGTCGACCGCGGGGATGACCGACTCCTCGTGAGCGGCCACCGAGGACATGTCCCCCCTGAAACTTCACAGATAAGGTATGGAGGGGGTCGCGGAAGAGGCCCTTCGCTCGTCGCATCCGGCTCCCTCATGCTCCTGTTTCCTTCAACTTCCACTGCCTCGCGCATTCCTTCGGCGTCGGGTAGCGTCGGGAGGACTGGGACCTCCTGGAAGCTACGACTCACCTCGAGGCCTTGGGCGGCCGCGTGGAAGAGGGCGAGGCGGCCCACGGGGAAGGTGGAGGGGACGCGGTCGACTCGGTGGGAGGGGGAGGCGAGGGGGCGTGCCGTCCTTGCCGTGGGGGTCGGGACATCGAAGGAAGCGCTGTCGGGGGCGTCCCAACTCGCGGTCCCAATTCGAATCGCACTTGAAGAGGTCGATCGTTCGCCTTGAGGCTGGACGCGTGGGAAGGCCATGGTCTCCCCTGGACACTCCCGAGGTTTGCTCCGTAGTCCGGTCCGTGGCCCGTCCACAAGGGGAATGGATCGGATCAGCCGGCCCTTTCGCCCATTTGGTCCGAAGAAGGGGACCCGGGGCGGACATCTTTCGTTACCTTCCGGTACGGGAGGCTCTCCCGACCCAGGATCTCCCGGGCGGCCACCAGGAGCAGGATCTCCGACGAGCCGTGCGCCAGCTTGCCGGAACGGACGTCCCTCCACCGGAGCTCGTGGAGGGTGTCGTGGGAGTAGCCCGCTCCACCGGAGAACTGCATCGCGTGGTCCAGAGCCACTAAAGACGTCTCGTTGGCGAACCACTTGGCCAGCGCGGACTCGGCATCGCCGAGACTCCCATCATCCATGTGACGGACGGCCTCGAGGGACAGCAGGTGGGCGGCGCTCCAGCGCGCTTCATCCTCCATGAGGGGGAACGAGACCCCCTCGAAGCTTCCCAGGGGGCGACCAAAGGCTCGGCGCCCCATGACGTACCGTTCCACCTCGTCCAGGGAGGCGCGAGCCAATCCCAGGTAGACCAGCGACAGGAGCACCCTTTCCTGGCGCAGCTCGGACGCGAGGAGCCCGAACGCGGCCCCTTCCTCCCCGATGCGGTGATCCCGGGGGACCCGAACCCGGTCGTAGTGGACAGTGCCCCGGCGCATCCAGCGCTCCCCCAGATCTTCGCCCCCCTCTCGCTGGATGCCCCGCAGATCCTGCGGCACCAGGAACGCGGAGATGCCCCGGGTCCCCTCGCCCCCCGTCCGCGCATATACGATGGCGGCCTGCGCTTCCTCGGCAAAGGCGATCCCGGACTTGGTCCCGTTGAGCACGTACGTGGGCTCGCCCGGACCGGGCTCCAGAGTGGCGGTCATCAGAAGGGCCCCCGCGTCGGACCCCGCGCCCGGCTCGGTGATCTGGTTCCCCACCAGGACCTCGCCGCGGAAGAGGGGGGTGAGCCAGCGCTCCCGGATCGGTACCGAGGCTGCGGCGAGAACGGAGGAGAACCCGGGTTGGAGGACGAGCTTCGCGAACACGCTTCCCCCCCATCGGGCCAGGCCCTCCACCAGCCGGGCCTCCCGGGACGGAGCCCATCCCCGACCCCCCAGGGCCGCGGGAAAGCGCGGGCCCAGCCACCCCACGGATCCAAGGGCCCGGAACTCCTTCCACGGGAACACCGGCCGTTCGTCGATCTCCCGGTACCGTTGGGCCAGCCGGAGGCGTTCACAGAATTCCCGGATCTCCGCATCCAGCGCGCTTCCCTCGTCCGGCATCACGCCTCCGAGAACGTTGCGGGGGGCCATTTGGCCCCGGGGGCCTTGGCGTCACGCCGCCCTTTGCCGGGGCGGAACGACCCGATGACGCCCGACTCCTGGAGCCGCCGGAGACGGGCGGAAGGGTACCCCAGGATCCGTCCCAGGATCCGCTGGTTGTCCTGTCCCACCCAGGGGGCCCCGCGCCAGATGCGACCCGGGGTCCGGGAGAACTTGGGAACGATCCCGGCCCCCGTCACGCGACCCAGGACGGGATCCGTCCAGCTCCGGAGCAAGCGTCGGGCCCGGTAATGCGGGTTCCGGGCGATGTCCGCCATGGTCAGGATGGGAGAGATGGCGATGTCGTGCGTCACCCCGAACTCCTCGAGCTCCGCCACCGTTCGGGCGCGGGTGAACGCTTCGATCCTCTCGTTCACCGTGGCGCGGTTCTCCACCCGCCAGCTCATCGAGTCCCACTGGGGTCCCCCGGGGAGCCCCAGGGCGTCGCGGAGCTTTCCCCAGCTCGTGGGGGTGGGAGCGGCCAGGACGATCCAACCGTCCCGGGCAGGATAGATCTCATAGGGGTGGAGACGCGGATGGGCGTTGCCGTGCCGCCCCCGCACCACGCCCCGGGTGAAGAAGTCCAGAGCCATGTTCTCCATCATGAGAAAGAATGTCTCGCTGGCGGCCAGGTCCACCACCTGGCCGCGGCCGGTCCGCAGGGCGTGGACGTACGCCATCACGGCGCTCGTGGCGCCGGCAAGCCCGGTGACGAGGTCATTGATGGCGGTTCCCGTCCGCATGGGAGGCTCGGGAGGGGGATTCCCCTGGCTCGCCAGATACCCGCTGAACGCCTGCGCGATGAGATCGTAGGAAGGGCGGTGGATGTACCGGGGGTCTCCGGTCTGTCCGAACCCGGAGAGGTGCACGATCACGAGGCGAGGGTTCCGGCGCAGGAGCGAACGGTCGGAAAGTCCGAAGCGGGCGAAGGTCCCCGGGCGGGAGGAATCGATCCAGATGTCGGAATGCGCGATGAGGTCCAGGAACACCCCCTTCCCGAGGGGGTGGCGGACATCGAGACCCAGGGACAACTTGTTCCGGCCGTACTGGACCCAGGACTCGCTGACCTGGTCCTCCGGTGGAGCCCCCTCCGGGAGCAGGGGATGCAGCACCCGCGTGGGATCCGCGTAGGGTGGCCCGTACGGCGGGCCCTCCACATGGATCACCTCGGCCCCGAAGTCGGCGAGGTAGGTGGCGGCCCACGGCCCCGCCACCATCCGGCCCGTATCGAGGACCCGGATCCCCCTCAAGGGACCGTACGAGGGGATCGCCCGAGCCCTCCGGATCGAGGGGGGACGTGCCGCCGACACGGGGTTCCGGGTCCGGTCCCTATCGAGCCGCACAAGGCATGCACGGGGAAGGAACGGCCTTAACAGGAAAGGTTCACCCCTGAATGCGCCGGCATCATATCACGGGGATCCCCCACCCCGAGGGAAGGGGGCCCCACCCGGAGAGCCGGTGGACCCTGCGCCATGCACTCCCAGGGGCTCATGGGTGCACATTCTGCAAGTCCGAGACCAACGAAGAGCCGGTGGCGGAAGGGAGGGGAGCTGTTCTCATGGGCGGGTGGGGGGCCGGCAAGGCTAAATACGGGCCGGGGGGTGGACGCCACAATGGCTGCCGAACGGGATCTCGGGGTTCTCCCCCGACTCACCGCCTTGGGCAGCCGGATTTGGGCTTGGTGAACGGGAGGTGCCGGGACGGCTCCTTCCCATTGCCACGCTAGCCCGTGAAGGAGCCCCTGGCCTTCCCTTCTTGGAGCCCGGGATGAAAACCAAGGGAGTGGAAGAACGATGTCAGGGAAGGAGTTGCGCCTGCGACGGCTGTTCCCCCGGGGCGATTCCCGGCTCTTTGCGGTACCGCTGGACCATAGCCTGACCATGGGCCCTCTACCGGGCCTCCAGGACCTCTCGTCGACGGTGGCCACCCTCCAGGAGGGCGGAGTGGAGGCGATCATCGTCCACAAGGGGGCGCTTGCGGCGGTTCAGAGGGCCCTCCGACCCACGACGTGGGTGGGGGTCCATCTTTCAGCCTCCACGACGCTGGGCCCGCAACCGGAGCGGAAGTACCGTGCGGGGACAGTGGCGGACGCGGTCCGCCGCGGAGCCGATTTCGTGAGCGTCCAGGTCAACTTCGGGACGGAGCAGGAGGGGCCCATGCTCCAGGACCTCGGGGCGGTGGCGGAGGAATCCGAGGACCTGGGGATCCCGCTCCTGTGCATGGCCTACGTGCGGAAGCCCGGCCGGGAGCTCGACCCCGAGAGCCTCGCCCATGCCTGCCGGGCCTCGGTGGACCTCGGCGCCGACATCGTGAAGACGAGCTTCCCGGGCCGGGACGGTTTCCGCCGGATGGTGGATTCCGTCCCGGCCCCGCTCCTGGTGGGGGGCGGACCCCGGCTGGAGCGGGAGGAGGATTTCCTCCAGCTCGTCCGGGACACCGTCCGGGCCGCCGGCCGGGGGATCTGCATCGGGCGGAACGTCTTCCAGAGCCCCGACCCGGTCCGGCTGGGTCGGAAGGTGAAGGAAATCCTGCGGGGGGCCGGGGAACTTCCGGCCCCGGATGGAAGGTAGGGCCGTGTCGCGGTCCCGCTTGATCCTGGAGCTCCCGCTGGGGGAAGCGGGTCGGGCGATCCTCGCCTATGCCCGACGCCGCGGCTTCCGAACCTTTCTGGCGGGAGAAGACCTCCCGGAACTGGGGAAGGGGGACGACGTCACCCTGTATCGTCTCCAGGGGGATGTGGTCACGGGCCCGGGAGGAGGGACTGGAGGCCCGCGGCTTGCCGTGGCGCATCCCGGGGACCTCGAGGCGGTGGCGGGTGCGCTCCGGGAGAACCCCCTGGTCCTGGTGGATTTCTTCGGGGAACGGGTGATCCCCCTGGAGAATCTCCTCTCCATCCGGAAGGGACCGGGGACGCTCTGGGTGCGTTGCAACCGCCCCGAGGAGGTCCCCGGCCTCTTGGGCGCGCTGGAACATGGTTCCGACGCGGTGGTGCTCCCGGTGGTGCGGCCCGAGGACGTGGACCGCGCAGAATCCTACCTCGATCTCCCCGTGCAGAGCCTCCCCTGGGTCGAGGTCAAGGTGCGCCGGGTGGCGCCGGGCGGGTCCGGGGAGCGCGTCATCGTGGACACCACTTCCATGTTGGAGCCCACGGAGGGGATCCTCGTGGGCGGTCAGAGCGCGCTCCTTCTCCACGCGGTGAGCGAGGCCGTGGGGTCGCGTTACACGCGTCCCCGACCGTTCCGGGTCAACGCGGGCTCGCTCCACCTCTACACCCTCCTCGCGGATGGGGAGACCCGCTACCTTTCGGAGCTGGAACCCGGCGACCGGGTGGTGGCCACCTCCCCCCAGGGTCCCACCCGAAGCGTCCGGGTGGGACGGCTCAAGATCGAGCGTCGTCCCCTGACCCTGGTTGAGGTGACCCACGAACGGAGGAACTTCACCGCGTTCCTTCAAGAGGCGGAGACAGTGCGCCTCTCGGGCCACGAGGGTCCCATCCCGGTCACCGAGCTCACCGCGGGGCAGACCGTGTGGGGGGTCCTCCTGGGTTCGGCGCGTCATTTCGGAAGGACGGTGGAGGAGAGCATCCAGGAACGATGAACCCCGTGCCCTTCCGGTCGCCCGAAGTCGTGGTCACCCTCCCGGGCCGATCCGCGGAAGCCCTCCGCCAGGAACTGGCCCGTGCGCACTCGGCCGGGGCCGACCTGGTGGAGATCCGCGTGGACCGTCTCCCGACTTCGGAGGTCCCACGGCTCACCCGCCTGCATGAGATCCCGCTCCGGCACGAGTGGCTACCGGCGATCCTCACGGTCCGTTCCCGCGCCGAGGGGGGGGAGGGCCCGGAGGATCGCGGGGAGCGCAGGGACCTCGTCCTCCGGGCCCTGGAGGCCCTCCCCTTCAGCTACGTGGACCTCGAGCTGGAGCGCGACCTGGGGATGCAGGAGGAGCTCCGGTCGTGGGACGGCCCTCCCCTGCGGTTCGTGGTGTCGGCCCACCTATCCGCCGGGACCCCGGGGAAGCGGGCCCGTGCGACGCTGGACCGGGCCCTCGCCCGGGGGGATGTGGGGAAGGTCGTCCTGCCGGCATCCCTGTCCACCGCGGTGGATGAGATCATCCCATGCCTGGAGGGCCTTTCGGGCCGCCCGTGGGTCCTGCACACCACCGGACCCTCGGGCGCCCTCCTCCGCATCCTGGCGGGGCGGCTGGGAATGCACTGGGTCTACGCGTCCCTCCCGATGCCCGGGTCCCTCCGTGAGCCGGTTCCCTCGGCGGGATCCGTGGAACCCTCGCAGGTCCCGGTGGATCGCCTCCGGAGGTTCTTTGCGGGAGGGGATGGAGCTGCCTGGTACGCGGTGCTGGGGAGGCCCATCGGCCACTCCCTCTCCCCCGACCTGCACCAGAGGTTCCTGGAGGCCCGGAAGAGGCCCGGCATCATGATCCCACTGGAACCGCGGGACGAGACGGAAATGGTGGAGACCCTTCCCAAACTCACCCCCTGGGGACTCAAGGGGGCCAACGTCACCCGGCCGTACAAGGAGTGTGCCGCACGCATGGCCATGGAGGCTTCGGAGGAGGTTCGGAGAACACGGGCCGCCAACACGCTGGTCCCGAGCCCGCCCCACGCATTCCGGGCGTACAACACAGACGTGGGGGCGCTCCGGCGCATCTTCCGGGAACTCGTGGCCGCGCGGCGCTGGAAGGGAGACCAACTGCTGGTGGTGGGAAGCGGCGGCGCGGCCCGCGCGGCGCTCGCCGCGGGGATCGAGGAGGGATCCCATGTGAGCTTCACGGCCCGTCGGAGGGAGGCTGCGCGGGAGCTCCTTGCCCTTTTCGCACCCCACCCCGTGGGGTGGATGGACCCGGACTCCCTGACCCCGAGCCCCCTGGTCGTCCATGCCACGCCGGTGGGCCGGGTCGAGGGAGAGGACCTCCCGTTCCCCCTCGAGAAGGCCCTCGGACCGGGTAGCGTGCTGCTCGATCTGGTCTATCATCCCGTGACGAGCGTCCTGAAGGAGATGGCCCGGCGCGCGGGGGCTTCCTACCTGGATGGTCTCCGGATGTTGATCTACCAGGCGGTGGAGAGCTTCCGCCACTTCACGGGGGAGGACATCCCCCGCGCGGTGGTAGAGAACCTCCTGGACGAGGCCGGAGTGGCGCCATGAACGGAGCGGACCGGGGACCGTCGGGGGAGCGCCACGGGAGTGCCTGGGGCGCCATCTCATTCTTGAACGCGATCCCCACCGGCGTGGGGGCCGCGGCCGCCATTTCACTGACCCTGGAGGCCACCGTCTCCTTTGGGGAAGGAGCCTCCCCCTCGTCCACCGGGGCACGGAACGAACGTGACCCTTTTCCCCCCCTGGTACGCGCCGTGGTGGAGACCGTCCGGGAAGCGCATCCCCATCTTCCGGGAGGGATCCCTCGTGTACGCCTCCGTTCCTCGATCCCCTCCGCGCGCGGCCTCAAGAGCTCCTCGGCGCTCGCGGTGGCCATCGCCCGGGCGATGCTCCAGGGGGAGCCTTCTCCACCACGGCCGGAGCACCTCGCCACCCTGAGCGCCGATGCATCCCTCCGGTCCCATCAGAGCGTCACAGGGGCGTTCGACGACGCCATGGCCTGCGCCCGGGGAGGCGTGGTGGTGGCCCATGTGCACCACCGGAAGGTCCTCTTCGTGGGGGATCTCCCCCCGCACCTTGCACTGGTCCTCTGGATCCCCCCCGAGACCCACCCACCGGCCGCCAGGCTCCGGGAACGCTGGCAGGAGGTTCCCGCAGACCTGTCCGAAGCGGTCGATCTTGCCTGCCGGGGAGACTATCTCCGGGCCATGGGTCCCAACACCCGGGCGGTGGAGAGGGCCCTGGGTTACGACTACTCGGCCCTCCATGGGCGGGGGAGGGACCTGGGGGCCCTGGCGTCGGGGGTGTCCGGCAACGGCCCCGCTGTGGCCTTTGTGGTGCCCCGAAACCGGCAACGGGCGCTGGTCGAGGGTCTGTCGGGCGGCGAAGCCCATGTGCTGCCGGCGGAGTTCGCGGCTGCGGTCCGGGAGGGGCCATGAGGAACCATCCTGGCCCTTCCGGTGTCGTGACCATCGAAGGGGGGGTGGCCCGGGGCAAGGTTTGCGCGCCCCCCTCCAAATCCTACACCCACCGGGCGCTGGTCGCCGGCTTCCTCACGGGAAGGCCGTACGCCATACACAACGCCCTCCGGAGCGAGGACACGCTCGCCAGCCGGGACGCGGTCCGGGCCCTGGGGACCGACGTGCGAGCGAGCCGCGGGTCCCAGGGCCTTTGGATCCTGCGCCCGGGGGAGCCCCGCCCCGGGGGGCCCATCCGCATCGGTGCCCGGGAGTCGGGCACCACCCTGCGCCTTTTCACCGCGGTGGCCTCTCTGCGTGCGGGTCCGGTGACCTTCTTCGGGGCCCCCTCCCTGGCCCGACGTCCCATGCGCGGCCTGTGGTCCTCCCTGGAATCTCTGGGGGCGTCCATCGGACGGCCCCAGAACGGTGCGAGCCTGCCGTTCACCGTGTGCGGCCCCATCCACCCGGGCCACACCACGGTCCCGGGGGCCGTGAGCAGCCAGTTCCTCTCCGGCCTCCTCTTCGCGCTTCCCACGCTGCCGGGCCCCAGCGAGATCCACGTCCGGGGCCTGCTGGTCTCACGTCCCTACGTGGACGCCTCGCTCCATGTCCTGGAACATCATGGGATCCGATGGAAGGTCCGCCCCGAGGGATTCCTTGCGGAAGGGCACCAGGTCTACCATGGGACCCGCTTCTCCATTCCCGGAGATGCCTCCAGCGCCAGCTATCTGTGGGCCCTTTCCGCACTCACGGGAGGGGACGTGTCCGTGACGGGGGTCCCCCTCGATGTTCCCCAGGCGGACCTGGCGCTCCTTCCCATCCTGGAGCACCTGGGGGCGCAGGTGAGCCCGGGAACCGACCGCATCCGCGTGCGCGGGGACCGGTCGATCCGTCCGTCCCCGTTCGTCGCGGATGTCTCGGATACGCCGGACCTGGCACCGCTCCTGGGAGTGATGGCCTCGTTCGTCCCGGGCACCTCCCGCCTCCGGGGGATCTGGCGGCTCGTCCACAAGGAGAGCGACCGCCTGCGGGGAACCCGAGACCTCGTCCGGGCCCTGGGGGCCACGGCCCGGCGGGAGGGGGACGAACTCGTCATCCATGGACCTCCCACCCGCAGCAAGATCCATCTCCCGGGGCTCGAGGACCACCGGATGGTGCTCAGCGCGGCCGTGGCCGCTGCGGCGCTCCCGGGGCCTTCCCAGGTGGGGCAGGCGGAGGCCGTAGCCAAGTCGTATCCCGACTTCTTCGCCCATCTCCGGTCCCTGGGGATACCCACGGGCCCGGGAGGCGAACCATGACCATGCACTGGGGGGAGAGCTTCCGTCTCACCCTCTTCGGGTCGAGCCACGGCCCGGATGTGGGGGCCGTGGTGGAGGGGATACCGGAGGGTACCCCCGTGGACCTGGCACGGGTCCAGCGGGAGCTGGACCGAAGGAGCCCCATGGGCCGACGCCTGGCCACGAAACGCCGGGAACCGGATCAGCTGGTGGTGTCCCATGGGGTCCGGGAGGGACGCGCCACAGGGGGGCCCATCGTGGGGTGGGTCCGGAACGAGGATGTCCGGCGTGGGCCGTACGCGGAACTCGAGGACGTTCCCCGCCCGGGCCATGCCGACTATCCGGCCCGGGTCCGCTACGGGAGGTCCCTGGACCTCTCCGGCGGGGGGATCTTCTCGGGCCGGATGACCGTGGGGATCGTCTTCGCGGGCGCCCTGATGCGGCCACTCCTGGAAGGTGTGGGGGTCGGCGTGGCCGCCTACACGCGCTCCATCGGCGAGATCGAGGCGGCGCCCGGGTCCCTGGAAGGACCTCTCGAGACCATCCGGAGCCGGAGCGGGGACGAGGAGACCGGCTGCCCCGACCCCGCGGCCGCCGCGGAGATGGAACGGGTCATCGAGGAGGCCCGACGTGCCGGCGATAGCGTGGGGGGGATCGTGGAGTGCCGGGCGGATGGCCTGCCCGTGGGGGTGGGGGAACCCTTCTTCGACTCCGTGGAGAGCGTGGTCTCCCACGCCCTCTTTTCCATCCCCGCCGTGAAGGGGGTGGAGTTCGGGGCCGGCTTCCGGGCCGCACGGATGCGCGGCAGCGAGCACAACGACCCCTTCCAGTGGGTCGAGGGGACCGTCCGGACACGTACGAACCATGCGGGGGGGATCCTGGGCGGGCTCACCACCGGCATGCCCCTCCTCCTGCGGGTCGCGGTGAAGCCCACGAGTTCCATCGCCCGCGAACAGGAGTCCGTCTCCCTCGCCCACAAGGAGGCCCGCCGCCTGGTGGTGAAGGGCCGGCACGACCCCTGCATCGTCCCCCGTGCCGTGCCCGTGGTGGAGCACATGACGGCCTTCGCACTCGCCGACCTATTGAAACGGAGCGGATTTCTGTGAGGAAGATACCCACTGCCATCCTGGGCGCCGGAGGTTGGATCGGACAGCATTTCGCGCGTCTCCTGGCGGACCATCCGTGGTTCGAACCCCCCCTCCTCGTGGGTGGCGAGCGCACCCAGGGCCGCACCCTGGAGGAGATCTGGCAGATCCCGGAGGAGGGCCCGCCGGGACCCATCGCCCGGGACCGCCTCACCACCGCATCGCCGGCAGCACTCGAGCGCGCGGGGATCCGGGTGGCGTTCAGCGCGCTCCCGGGGGACAAGGCCTCGCTCCTCGAGACGGAACTCGCCCGACGAGGGATCGCGGTCTTCTCCAACGCCTCGGCGCACCGCATGGACCCCCGCGTGCCCCTCCTCATCCCGGAGGTGAACCCGCGCCACCTCGGGCTCCTCCATCCTCGGCCGGGACGGGGGTTCATCGTGACCAACACCAATTGCTCCGCCGCGGGGCTCCTCCTCGCGTTGAAGCCCCTCCGGGACCGGTTCCCCGTGGAGAGGGTCTACGTGACCACGTACCAGGCCCTCTCGGGGGCCGGGTTCCCGGGTGTCCCCTCCCTCGCCATCGGGGACAACGTGGTGCCGTACATCCCTGAAGAGGAGACCAAGATGGAGGAGGAGACCCGGAAGGTGCTGGGGAGCCTTCGGGGGAACGGGATCCGCCCCCTGGCGCTTCGGGTCATCGCCAATTGCGCCCGGGTCGCCACCCGGGAAGGCCACCTCGAGGCCGTGACCCTGCCGGGAAAATACCCGGAGGAAGGGGACATCCTCCGCGCGTGGAAGGATTTCCACCCCCTCCAGGAGGGGAAGGAACCCGCGCTCCCCACCGCTCCCCTGGATCCGGTCCTTGTCCATCCTGCACCGGACCGGCCCCAGCCTCTCCCGGACCGGTGGGCGGGCGTGCCCCACCGGGCCCGGGGGATGGCGGTCACCGTGGGGCGATTGAGGGTCGACCCCGACGGGATCCGGTTCTACCTCCTGGTCCACAACGCCGTGCGCGGGGGGGCCGGAGGATCCGTGCTCAATGCCGAACTGGCCGTTCGGGAGGGGCTCCTGGGCGAGGTGGTATAGACGCCGCTCTCCATCCTCAAATTCGGCGGGGCCTCCCTCCGGGACGAGCGGAACCTCGGGGCCGCCATCGAACTCATTCGCAGGACCCCCCGCCCCCGGCTCGTCGTGGTCTCGGCCCGGGAGGGCGTGACGGACCTCCTCCGGAGCACGCTGGAGACGACCCACGACCGTGCGCTCCAAGGCAGGGTACTTTCCCAACTGGAACGCCTTCACCCGGAGCCGCGCCCGGCAGTGCGCCGGATCCTTGGCCGCCTCGCCCGGGAGTTCCGGGGATTTTCCCGGGCCACCTCGACGCCCCCGAGGACCGATGCGATCCTGGCCGTGGGGGAGCGCCTCGCGGCGCATTGGATGGCGGATCGGCTGAACCGGGAGGGTGTCCCCGCGGGCGCCGTGGAGGCGGATTCTGCGGGCCTTCTCACCGACGGAAGGTTCGGAGAGGCCACCATCCGCCTGGAGGCATCCCGCGCCAGGGTCCGGGGGATCCTGGGCCCCCTTCTGGGCTCCGGGCAGACTCCCGTGGTGACGGGTTTCCTGGGACGGGGACCCGGGGGCCGCGTGACCACCCTCGGCCGCGGCGGCTCGGACTACACGGCGACGTCGCTGGGCTACCTCCTCGATGCCCGGAGGGTGATCCTGGTCAAGGAGAACGTGAGCCTCCTCAGCGCGGACCCGCGCCTGGTCCCGGGGGCCATCCCGCTCCCCCGCCTCTCCTACGAGGAGGCGGAGGAGCTCGCCCAGTTCGGGGCCCGTGTCCTGCATCCCCTCACGGTGGAGCCGGCCCGCCGGAAGGGGATCGAACTGTGCGTCCAATCCCTGCATCGGCGCGAGAGTTCCACCCTCATCGGACCGGGGGTCCGGGGAGGCTTGGTGAGGGCCCTCACTCTCCTTTCCCCCGTGGCGCTCCTCGTCCTCCGGGTCCCCGGCGGAAGGCAACGGAGAGGCGTGATCGCGCGGGTGGGGAACCTCCTGCGGGACCGGGGGATCAATGTGGTCACCATGTTCACCTCCTCGGCCCTCCTCCTCGTGTTCGTGGAAGGCGCTCTCGCCTCGCGCGCTCGGACCTCCCTGGAGCCACTGGCCCGGGAGGATGGAGCCAGTCTGGAAGGTCCCCGGAGGATCTCCCTGGTCACCGCCATCGGGGAGCGGATCCTCCGGGACCTCCCCGAGATCCCCACCTCCCTGGTGACCCAGGCCCTGGGGATGAGCGCCACCCCGCGTACCATTTCCCTCGCGGTCCCCGAGGAAGGGGGGGTGGGAGCTCTTCGGCTGTTGCACCGGCTCCTGGTGGAGCGCTCCCGTAAGGGGACCCCTCGCCGGAGGGTCCCATGAGGCAGCGGCGGAGCCGGGGAGACCCCTGGGTGGATTTCCGGGCGGAGGCCCGGGACGACCCATCGGCCGCCTTCTACTTCGAGCGGGGGGCGAGCCCGGGACGGGCCGGGGGATGGGCTACGTTCGGGGTCGGCAGCGAGAGGTCTCTCACCCTCACCCGACCCCGGGATGTTCGGGAGATGGAGGAATCGGTGCGGGGCCTCAAGGGACCCTCCTCGGGCCTCCTCGTGGGGTACCTCGGGTTCGACGCGGTGGGCCTCTTGGAGCCGCTCCTTCTGCGGGGCACGCCCTCCGGTTCCCCGTTCCCGCCCGGGCGGTTCGAGTGGTTCCCGCGGGCCACGAGGAGGCGGATCCCCCGGACCAAGGGTCTCCCCGCTCCCTCCGACGGCGGACCCCTCCTGGTGGGACCTCCCAGGGACCAGACCACGCCGGAGAGGTTCCAGCGCAGCGTGGAGAGGCTCCAGGAGGCGATCCGCGCGGGAGAAGCCTTCCAGGTGGTCCTGGCCCATCGGAGGGAGCGTCACATGGAGGGGAATCTCCTCCCCCTCGTGGACCGCCTCCGCCGCCGGGAGCGGTACGCCTATCTCTATTATCTCCGGCTGGGCGACCGGGGAGAATGGGAGCTCGCGGGAGCCTCCCCCGAATCCGTGGTGGAGATCTCCGGAGGGCATGTGGCCATCAGCCCCATCGCGGGGACCCGGCCCCGTCCACCCCCCCGGTACGGCCCGGACGCGCGCCTCCCTCTGGCGCGGGACCCCAAGGAACTGGCGGAGCATCGCATGCTCGTGGACCTGGCCCGGAACGACGTGGGAAGGGTGGCGACCCCGGGATCGGTCCGCCTGAACCGCCGGGAGACCCGGGTCCTCTATTCGCGGCTGGAACACCTGGTGAGCCGCGTGGTGGGGCATCTTGCGTCCGGCCAGAACGCCTGGACGGCCCTCGAAGCGGCGTTCCCCGCGGGGACCGTGAGCGGGGCCCCCAAGATCCGCGCCACGGAGCTCCTGCGCGCCGAGGAGGGTACCTGGAGGGGTCCCTACGCGGGGGCCGTGGGGTTCTTCCGAGGGCCTCTCGACGCCGAGTTCGCGCTGGCCATCCGGGGCGCCTTCGCCACGGGGGGACGGGTGTACACCGAGGCAGGGGCGGGGATCGTGCACCAATCCCGACCTGTCCGGGAGTGGCAGGAGACCCTGACGAAGCTCGCCGCCGTGGAGCGGGCCCTGGAGGGCCCATGAGCCACCCCTTCGGGAGGGATGCCGCGTGCACGTGGTACTGATCGACCACCAGGATTCGTTCGTGTACAATCTCGCCCAGGCCGTGGCCCGGCTGGGGCCGCGGGTGACCACCGTCCGGTCGTCGGTGGGATGGAACGAACTCCAAAGGCTCCGCCCCGACGCCATCGTGCTCTCCCCGGGTCCCGGACACCCGAAGGACCGGAGAACCATGGGGGTGACCCCCCGGGTCCTCCGCCAGATGTCCCCCACCATCCCCACCCTGGGCGTCTGCCTGGGCCACCAGGCCATCGGCGCATTCTTCGGCGCCACGGTGGAGAGGGCCCCCGCGCCCTGCCACGGGGAGACCACCGCGATCCGGCACCTTGGCCGCGGATTGTACCAGGGGCTTCCCAACCCCTTCGCCGCCGCCCGATATCATTCCCTTGTCGTCTCCCGGCGGGACCTCCCCCCCGTCCTCGAGGAGACCAGTTGGGAGACGGGTGGCATCCTCATGGGGTTGCGCCATCGCACCCTTCCCATCGAAGGAGTCCAGTTCCATCCGGAGTCCTATCTCACCCGGGCGGGGTCCCGGCTCCTCCAGAACTTCCTTCGGGAGGCGCGGCGATGACGGCCGCTCCTTCGGACGGGCGGGAAGACCCCGCGCCGCCGGAGATCCCCGCGCCGGAACTTCTCCGGTCCCTCGTCGCCCGCCAGTCCCTGCGGGAGGAAGCGGCACGCAGCCTGGCGGAGGGGATCGTCCGGGGCTCGTACACCGACCTTGAGTGCGCGGCCCTCCTTACCGCACTGGCCGCAAAGGGAGAGACCGAGGTCGAGGTGGGAGCGTTCGCCCGGGTCTTCCGGGAACTGGCGACCCCGTTCGGAGCCGGGGCCCCCGAGGCCATCGACCTGTGCGGGACGGGGGGTGCCCCCCGCCCCACCTTCAATGTCTCCACCCTCTCGGCCTTCGTCGTGGCTGCGACGGGCATTCCCGTGGCGAAGCACGGGAACTCCTCCGCCCGGGGCCCCTGCGGTTCCTCCGACTTCCTCGAGGCCCTGGGACTCCCCATCCGGACCTCCCGGAAGTTCGCGGAAGAGTCCTACCGCCGGGAGCGGATCGCGTTCCTGCATGCCCCCCTCTACCACCCTGCCATGCGGCGCGTGGCCCCCGTGCGCAAAGCTCTGGGAGTGCGTACCGTGTTCAACCTTCTGGGCCCCCTCACGAACCCCGCGGGGGTGCGCCGTCAGGTCGTGGGATCCTTCTCCCGGGAGTACGCGCACCTCGCCACCCGGGTCCTGCGGGACCTGGGAGCGGAGCGCGTCGGCGCGGCCCACGGGTCGGATGGGAGCGACGAGATCTCCCCCCAGGCACCCTCCTGGGTCGTCACCGCGACCCGGGAGCGGGAGGAGACATTCGAGGTGCGCCCCGAGGAACTCCTCCTCCCGGCCGAACGGCGGGGACCCTGGGATCCCGTGCCCCCCTCCCAGGCGGCGCGCACCGCGGAGGAGGTCCTGTCCGGGGCGCCGGGGAGCGTGCGGGGGGCCGTCCTGTTGACCTCGGGAACCGCGATCTGGGTCGCCGGAAGAGCACCGAGCGTGGAAGAGGGGGTTCAAGTGGCGCGGAGTGTACTGGATTCGGGTCGACCCATGGAGAAGCTGAGGGCGCTCCAGCGTCTGGCGAAGGAGGCACCATGGGAATAGGACCCTTCCCCCCGTCCCGCGGCTTTCCGCGCCGGCCGGGTTTCCTCCGCACCATGGTCTCCGAGGTGCAGCGTGAACTGGAGGCGGGGTACTACGCCCGGCGCCGGTCGGAAGAGGGTCTCGTGGATCACCTGGAGCGCCCCAGTCTCGTGAGCGCCATCCGGTCGGCCCCCCTCTCCCCAGCCCTCCTGGTGGAGTTGAAGCACGCGTCGCCCGGCTACACCCAGGCCCCCCTGGACGAACTTTCGCCCGAGGTCTTCGTGAAGCTCGCCCAGGAGGGGGGCGCGGATGCGCTTTCGGTCATCCCGCAGCCGTTCCGCTTCGGAGGGACCCTCGAGGAGTTCGGCCGGGTGGCACGGCGTACCACCCTCCCGGTCCTGTTCAAGGACTTCGTCCTCTCCCCGCTCCAGATCGAGGCGGCGCGACACTGGGGAGCCTCTGCCGTACTCCTCCTCGCACGGCTGGAGCGCGAGGGAGGGCTTGAGCTCCCCATCGCGGGGCTCGTCGCTGTGGCCCATGAGGTGGGACTCGAGACCGTCGTCGAGGTCCACGAGCCCGACGACATCCCCCTCGCCATCCACAGCCGGACCGACATCGTGGGGGTGAACGCCCGGGACCTCGAGTCGCTGGAGCTGAACCCTCCCCTCGCCCATCAGGTCCTGGGCTTCCTCAAGGGGATCCGACCCCCGCTCATCGGCATGAGCGGGGTGGAGGGGCCGGTGGGCGTCCGGCGGTTCCGTGAGGCGGGCGCGGACGCTGTCCTGGTGGGTACAGGGTTCGTGGCCGCCGAGAACCGTCTGGGGTTCCTCACCTCGCTGCGGGACAGGCCTGCGGGAGGAGACCTTCCATGAGCTCCCGCCCCCTCGCCATCAAAGTGTGCGGGCTCAAGAGCGTCCACGACCTCGAGGCCGCAGAGGGAGCCGACCTCGTGGGTTTCGTGCTGGATGTCCCCGGCTCTCCCCGAACGTGCCCCCCGGACGTGGCGCGCGACCTCGTGCACCGGGCCCAGGACGATTTCCGCACGGTGGCCGTCCTGGTCGGTCCCACGGCCGAGGAGGTCCGGTCCGCGTGGGACGAAGTGGGAGTCGACCTGGTCCAGATCCACGGGTCCCCCCCCCAAGGATTGAGCCGGGACGAGCTCCGTCGGGTCCTGCCGTCCATCCCCATTCCTCCCCCCGGGAAGGGGGGCATGGACCGCATCTCCCTCGCCCGGATCCGGGGCCAGCAGTTCCCCTACGTCCATCTCGATACCGCGGGCGGAAGGCTTCCGGGCGGGACGGGGCGGGTCCTGGACTGGGACCGGGCGCGGGCCCTGGTCCGCTCCGCCCCGCGCCGCCCGTTCCTGCTTGCGGGGGGGCTCACCCCCGAGAACGTGGGAGAAGCCATCGCCCGGGTCCGCCCCGCCGGGGTCGACGTCGCGTCCGGGGTGGAAAGAGCCCCCGGTGTGAAGGACCGCCGGAAGGTCCAGCGGTTCATCCGGGCCGTCCGGCGATGGGAGGAGGAACAGGATGCCTGAATGGTATGGCCCCTACGGAGGATCGTTCGTCCCGGAGACCCTCGTGCCCGCCCTCAAGGAGCTCGATGCGGCCTGGCGAGCGGCGCACCGGGACAGGGCGTTCCGCTCGGAACTCCAGCAGCTGGCCCGAGAGTGGGGAGGCCGCCCTACCCCCCTCTACTTCGCCGAGAACCTGAGCCGGGAGCTGGGAGGGGCGCGGATCTACCTCAAACGGGAGGATCTCGTCCACGGAGGCGCGCACAAGTTCAACAACGCGCTGGGCCAGGGGCTTCTCACGAGACGCCTGGGAAAGAAGCGGCTCATCGCCGAGACCGGGGCCGGACAGCACGGCGTCGCCACCGCCATGGTGGGGGCGAAGCTGGGACTCTCCACCGAGGTCTACATGGGGTCGGTGGACATGGAGCGGCAGCGCCCCAACGTGCTCCGGATGCGGCTCCTGGGTGCCACCGTCCGGCCCGTGGAGCAGGGTTCCCGGACCCTCAAGGAAGCCATCAACGAAGCGCTCCGGGACTGGATCGCCAACGTGACCACCACGCACTACCTCTTGGGGAGTGCGGTGGGTCCCCACCCCTACCCCTCCATGGTCTGCGAGTTCCAGTCGGTGATCGGACGCGAGATCCTCCGGGAGAGCCGAAAGCTCTGGGGCCACCCGCCGGACCTCGTTCTCGCGTGCGTGGGAGGGGGCTCCAACGCCATCGGGACCTTCCATCCCCTCCTTTCCACCCATGCAAAGCTCGTGGGGGTCGAGGCGGGAGGAACGGGGAACGAGGGAGACCGGGGAGCCGCCTCCATCGGGGCCGGCCGCCCCGGCATCCTGCACGGGATGCGGTCGTACCTCCTCCAGGACGAAGAAGGGCAGATCCTCCCCACGGAATCCGTGGCCCCAGGGCTCGACTACGCCGGCGTGGGCCCCGAACATGCCTACCTCAAGGATAGCGGACGGGTGGAGTACACCTCGGTGACCGACGACGAGGCGCTCCGGATGTTCCACCGGCTGGCACGCACCGAGGGGATCCTGCCCGCGCTGGAACCCTGCCATGCGCTCGCCGAGGCGGTCCGGCGGGCCCCCACCATGCGCCCCGATGAGATCATCGTGGTCACCCTCTCCGGCCGCGGCGACAAGGACGTGGAGGAGGTGGTGCGGCGTGGCCTCCCTGGGTGACGTGCTCAAGGCCCGTCGCCGGCGGGGCCAGAGAAGCCTCCTCGTCTACCTCATGGCGGGCTCGGTACCGGACGAACGCTACCTCGAGGTCGTGGAGACCCTGGCGGCGAGCGGGGTCCACGGGCTCGAGATGGGTTTCCCGTTCAGCGACCCCATGGCCGAAGGGCCGGTCATCCAGAATGCGGCGACCCTCGCGCTCTCCCGGGGCATGCGATGGGGGCCCTTCCTGGGACTCCTCCGGGAGTGCTCCCGAAAGCTCCCCACCGCGGTGATGACCTACATGAACCCCATCGAGCAACGGGGGGTTGCCCGCGCCATGGAGGAGATCGCATCCGCGGGAGGGACCGGCCTCATCCTGCCGGACCTCCCCGTGGAAGCCGCCCTGCCCTACCGCAAGGCCGGGCGGGCGGCGGGAGTGGACACGATCCTCCTGGCCTCCCCCGCGAGCCCTCCCCAGCGCCTCCGACGGCTGGTCCGGAGCACCTCCGGGTTCCTCTATCTCGTCTCCCGCTACGGTACCACGGGCATCTCCGGAGGGACTCTCCCCTCCGCCCGCTATCAGACCGCCCCGCTGGGCCCGCTCCTCCGGGAAGCCCACGAGTTCCGGCCACGCCTTCCGGTCCTGGTGGGGTTCGGTGTCCAGAGCCCCGAGGACGTCCAACGGCACCTCACCGAGGGGGCCGATGGCGTGGTGGTGGGAAGCGCGGTCCAGAAGCGGATTTCCGAGGGCGCCTCACCGGAGGAGATCGGGGCCTTCGTCCAGAGCCTTCTTCCTCCGGGTTCACCCCCCGTGTGACACGGGACGACGTCCGGGCTCCCTGCGCCTTTCCCACGGGGACCGACCTCGAGGGTCGAACGGGCCGCGTACAGGGACGCCTATCCTGTGACACGGGGAGCCGTGATCCGGGGGGCGGGTCACTTGGGCGGCTTCCACAGGAGTGATCTCATCCGTAGGTAGAGGAACACCGGTTCCCCGAGGCGAGACACCGTATGGCCCTCCGGGGTCAGCGAATACTCCACATAGGGAGGCCTCTCTCCCTTCACCTCCCGGAGCACGAATCCCCACTTCTCGAGGCGCTGGAGGCGCTGGGAGAGCACACGGGAACTGATCCCCGAGAGGATCTTGCGCAGTTCGCTGAACCGGGACCGACCCCTGGTGTACAGGATGACCATGATCTCGAGCGACCACTTGCTGAACAGGACGCGGGCGATGTCCAGGTTGGCACGGACGAGGCGTGGGTCGGAGTGAGGAGACGGGAGCCTCGCCAATTGCATCACCTGTTTGCGAAGCTCCGAGGCCTCATGGGCAAACTCCCGGAACCTATCTTGGATGAGGGCCGAAGCATCGAACGGGCGGGA
>JAJZYH010000059.1 GCA_021798195.1 Thermoplasmata archaeon | reverse complement strand
GACAAGTTTGAAGCAACCATCGGGGAGCAGGTTGCGTTGGAACGACCGGGCCAGATGTTGGGATCGAAGACGAAGACCACGATGGTCCCCCACTCCACCAGGGGGAACGTGGTGGTGGTGTTGAGCAGGGTGTCGTGCGCCGGCAGCGGAAGGACGCCTTCCGGAAGTCCGGCCACTCCCGTGGTGATATTGAGCCGCTGCTCGATGGTCACGAAGGAGGGAGAGTAGACGTCGTTGGGCTGATCCCCGCACGCGCCCTGCGAACCCGCTCCCCCGCAATCCGTGAGGAGGGTGGCCCCGTTGTAGACGGGGAAACCGGAGGCGTTGGCCCCCAGCTTGGAAAGGCCGAAGACCGAGGAGCCCGCGAAAGCCGGGATGAGGAGCCATTGCGGGACCTGTCCCACCGCATTCTGATTCGCCTTCCCGAACTCGCATGGCGTCACGCCCGTCGCCGCGGATGCATTGGGGTAGAATGTGGACGCCGCCGGAGTGCACTGGAACGTGGAGCTGCCGTTGAAGGTGAAGGTTACGACCTGTCCCGCCGTGAAACCTCCCGCAATGAGAAGGGGAGGCGGAGGGGCCGGGGTCGAGGGAGCGGAGGGCGGCTTTTGGGAAAGGTAGTATGCGACCCCAGCGACCACGATGATGATCACGACCACGAGAACCACGACGTATCGTCCGACGTGGCTGCGGGGGCTCCCCTGGGGTTTGGCGGGGGTGGGAGGGGGGGTGGAGGTCATGGCAGGTCACTCCCCAACGGTCCGGGTCCGGCCCGCCATCTTTGGGTCCTGGAATCTTTCGGAGCCCATGCGCCGGTCAACTCACTGCCCCTACTAGTACCTATCACGCAAGAGAACGAGCTGGGAGGGACGGACCATCCAAGGTGTGGGGTTACCCCCTCCCAACGACTGATCACTCACCCCGTTCCTCCCCATGTTCGCGGGAGCTCGTGCCTTCTCGGAGGCACTCCCTCCCTCGAACGGACCGGTAGAGTCATGGACCCCTCACCTGGGAACAATGGATAGGATTAAGTTCCCCCCAAGGTCGGGCCCTGGGGAAAGTCCATGAGCGCGTGGGCAAAGGTGGTCACATCGGTCCTTGGCTTCGGGATCCCTCTCGCCGCCATCGGCGCCGACATGGAGTGGTTCAGTTCCAACCCTCTCGTGGTGGTGGCCGCCATCACCGCCATCGCCGGGGTAGCGCTCTACCTGACCACCTACCAGGACCGCGAGTGACCTGACGGGCCGTCACTGGAACATCTCGATCTCCCGGGCGGGAGCTTCCGTCTTCGGGGGTTCCTTGTGGAACTTCATCCCCTCCCGGAGCGCCTTCTCGATCACTTCCGCCTGGACCATGAGGGGCTTGGGATCGAGCTCCAGGGAGGGAAGCAGCCGGTCCAGGGTCTCCAGCAGGCGGGCGGCGGCGCGATGGTCGGGGTAATCGGCGGAATGGGCAGTGACGAAGAGGACGGCCGCGTCCTGTCCCTGGGCGGACGCCTCGTTCAGGAGGTCGGCGGGGATCCCTCCCACGACTCCCTCCTCCAGGAGCTTGATCTTCGCTCCCTTGAGGCGGTCCTTCATGGCGGCGTTGGACGGGATCCCCAGGATGGTGTCCTCCTCCTGGGTCTGTTCCCCATCCTCCTGGCGATGGAGGATCCCCTCCACCGCCACCACCGGGCCGGCCCGCCGGCTCTGGACCCAATGGAGGATGGAAATGGCCAGCGGGGTCACCAGCGGCATCGGGGCGGGAAACTCCGACACCACCACGGCCACATGGCTGTCCCCGTACGCCCGGACCGGAGGATTGGGAAGGGAATCGATCACCACTGTGGCGGAGGGAAGAAGGGGAGACTGAAAGGTGGCGCACCGTGGGAGTTCCTTTGCGCGGACCACGTAATGGGCCACGATGGTGCTGGCGAGGCCCGCGCTGGGGAAGCAGACCAGCACGGGGGTCCCTTCGGTGGGTCCCTGAGGCACCTTTTCGTCGCGCACCAGCACTCCGCCGGCATACCCTTCCATGGAAGCACCTTGGACCGGTGGGATGCATCCCGCCTCTTTGCCCTTTCGTCCCTCAACTCCGGGATAGATCCCTCCCACGTGTTTCCCAGGATATCCTCGGAAGGGTCCCGCCGACGCTGGTCCCTGGAGCGGAACCCAGATGTATCCCGTGGCGCGTGGTGCCCCCCCGTGGGAGTGCAGCTGCGCGACCTCGTCCACGCGGAGGAGGTCCCCCTGGAGATGCTCCGGGGACGGAAGCTCGCCCTGGACGCCTACAACATGCTCTACCAGTTCCTGGCGACCATCCGGCAGCCGGGCGGGGAGCCGTTCACCGACGCCCAGGGTGCCATCACGAGCCACCTGGTGGGGCTCCTCTACCGGACGGCGAGTCTCCTTCAGAATGGGGTGCTTCCCGCCTACGTCTTCGACGGGAAGCCCTCAGGGCTGAAGGCGGCCACCCTCCGAGCCCGGGCGCTGGCCAAGGAGAAGGCCCAGGAGAAATGGGCGGAGGCCCTGGCCCGGGGGGATCTCGCCCTGGCCCGGAAGCGGGCGGCCGGAACGAGCCGGTTGACCCCGGAGATGGCGGAGGATGCCCGGACACTTCTGACCCTCCTGGGGGTCCCCACGGTGCAGGCCCCTTCGGAGGGAGAAGCCCAGGCCGCCTACATGGCGAAGCGCGGGGACGTCTGGGCCGCCGCGAGCGAGGATTACGATACGCTCCTGTTCGGAGTTCCGAGGTATGTGCGGGGGCTGGGAGCTCTTCGAGGGGGGGGCCGGGAGGGAGGGACCACCGTCCGCCTCCTGGAGGGTCCCCGCACCCTGACGGAGCTGGGGGTGACCCAGGAGGAGCTCATCCTCATCGGGATCCTCATCGGGACGGATTTCAACGAGGGGGTCCCCGGGATCGGCCCCAAGAAGGCCCTCAAGCTGGTCCGGGAGCATCTGGGGTGGGAGGCCACCCTGAAGAAGGCTGGGCTGGACCCTGAGGCGGTGGAACCCGTGCGCGCCCTCTTCCTCGACCCTCCGCGCACCGAGGCCTACGAACTGCTATGGCGCCGGCCGGATCTCGATGGGTTGCGGTCGTTCCTGGTCTCCCGCCACGGCTTCGATCCGGGGCGGATCGACCGGGTGCTTCGTCGGCTCCCCGACGAGGCGCCCCGGAGCGTCACCGGAACCCAAATGACCCTCCAGGAGTTCGAGTCCTCCGCCTCATGAAGCTCCTGGAGTGCGTCCCGAACTTCTCGGAGGGACGGGAGGACAAGGTGATCCAGGCCGTGATCCGGGCCGCTTCCGAGGTGCCGGGAGTGGCCCTTCTCGACCGGGAATCCAACGCGGACCACAACCGTTCGGTGCTTTCCCTCGCGGGCCCCAGTGAGGCGGTGGCGGAGGCCGCCTTCCGCGCCACGAAGGTGGCCGTGGAGCTCATCGACCTGAACCACCACAAGGGGGAGCACCCCCGGATGGGGGCCATGGATGTGGTCCCGTTCGTTCCCCTGGGTGAGTCCACCATGGAGGATGCGGTCCGCGCCGCCCACGAGTTCGGGAACCGCGTCTGGAAGGAGCTCAAGGTCCCGGTCTACTTCTACGGCAACGCCGCCAAGACCCCCCTCCGGATGGACCTCGCAGAGGTGCGCAAGGGTCAGTTCGAGGGGCTCCGGGAGGCCGTGGCCTCGGATCCCACCCGGGCCCCGGATGTGGGGGAACGTCGCCTTCACCCGACGGCCGGGGCCATCGCGGTGGGGGCGCGCCCGGTGCTCATCGCGTACAACGCCTACCTCACGACCCCCGACGTGGCCATCGCCAAGAAGATCGCCCGCTCCATCCGCCATCGCGATGGGGGGCTCGCCGAGGTGAAGGCCCTCGGGTTCGACATCCGGGAACGGGGAAGGGCCCAGGTGTCCATGAACATGACCGACTATCGTCGGACCCCGCTGCACCGGGCCGTGGAGCTCATCCGGGCCGAGGCGGCTCGGTACGGTGCCCAGATCGAGGAGACCGAGATCGTGGGCCTGGTCCCGGAGGACGCCCTCCTGGATGCGGCGGAGCACTACCTTCAGCTGAACCACTTCGACCGCTTGGCGATCCTGGAGAGACGGATCCCCCCGGGGGCCGCACCTCACGCGCCCCCTACCTCCAGCAACGCCGCCAGCGAACCGCCCCGGACCTGGTCGGACCGCACCCTGCGCGAGTTCGTGGCCGGCCTCTCCGCCCGGACACCCACTCCGGGAGGCGGCAGCGCTTCGGCCCTCTCAGGGGCCCTGGGGGTGGGCCTGGGAGAGATGGTGCTCCGCTACAGCCGACCGGCCGGCGAGGCTCCCCCCGAGCTCCTCACCATCATCTCCCGCCTCTCGGCCCTCCGCGAGCGCCTGCTCTCCCTGGTGGACGAGGATTCGGCCGCCTACGAAGAGGTCCGCGCCGCCCGGTCGGAGCGCAAGGCGGCGCAGGCTCCGGGTCCCGCCCCGGAGCGATGGATCCGGGCCCTGGAACGCGCCGCCCGGGTCCCGCTGGAGACCGCCGAGGCGAGCGTGCAGGCGTCCCGCACCCTGGCGGCGGAACGTGGCCGGGTGAAGCCGGCCCTCTTGAGCGACCTCCTGAGTTCCCTTGCCCTCCTGCGGGCCGCCAAGGAAGGGGCCCTTGCCAACGTGGAGGCGAACCTCGCGTCGATGCGGGAGGGCGGCATATCCACGGCGGACCTGGAGTCCGCGGTCCAGCGGCTCCGCGCCGAGCCATGACCGAAGGAGGAACGGACCCATGGCCCCCGGGGTCTCCTTCGGCGGACCGTCCGGTCGTCTGGGTGAACTGCGCCATGAGCCTGGATGGGAAGATCGCTCTCGCGGGGGGTCGGAGGGCACGGCTCTCGGGCCCCGCGGACCTTGAGAGGGTCCAGCGGATCCGGGCCCATTCCGATGCCATCCTGGTGGGACGAGGCACCGTGGAGAAGGACGATCCGTCCCTTCGTGTCCACTGGGAGCTCCTGGGACCGGAGGGGGAGGAGATCCGACGGTCCCGGGGAGCCGGTTGGGCTCCCTGGCGGATCTGCCTGGACACCCGCGGCGGGATCCCTGCATCATCCCGGATCCTCGACGGGTCCGCCCCCACGGCGATCATCACCACCCGGGCCAACTCCCGCCGCTACCCGCCGCACGTGCGCGTCGCATCCCTTCCCGGTCCCCAGGTCGATCTTCCCGAGGCCCTGCGGTGGCTCCGGAAGGAGCTCGGGGTCCGGCGACTGCTCGTCGAAGGGGGCTCCGCAGTGATCGCCTCCGTCCTGCGCTCCCGGACGTGCGACCTCTTCACCGTGTTCGTGGCTTCCCGGCTCATCGGCGGGAGCCGGTCCCCCTCCCTCCTCGCGGGTCCCGACTCCAGGACCCTCGACGAATCGGTCCCCCTCACCTTCCGGGGGGCCCAGCCGCTGGACGACGGCTGCCTTCTCACCTACCTCCCTGGGGAGTAGGGGTTCCGGCGAGCCGGGACTTCCGGAACGTTTATCTTCCCGGGTCCTCCCCTCTCCGGACCATGAAGCTGGGGTACTTCCTCCTGGAGAACGACCGGCACTTTGGGGCGCGGATACCGGACGGCTTTTTGGACCTGGACATCGCCTGC
>JAJZYH010000021.1 GCA_021798195.1 Thermoplasmata archaeon | reverse complement strand
TTCCATCCCGTCTAGGTCCGGGGCAACGGCACCCCATTCGAGCGGAGCTTCCACCGGGAGGCTCCACAGGAGGGGTACCAGCACCGCCCGGGGACGGATCGCCGAGACCAGTGCAAACGCGCCCAGGAGTCCGTGCTGGAAGGTCCAGTGGAACGCGAGAGCCGCCGTTCCCACGGCATCGGGTGGCACCGCCCCCCAGGAGGATGGGAGACCCAGGTACCCGAACACCTCGTTGACGAGCCCCCCCAGACCGTGGCTCACCAATATGGGGGGGACCCAGAAGAGCCAGGTCACCGCGGCCACCCCCAGGGCGATCCGGACCAGCGTGGCGCCGGCGCTTCCCCGGCCCAGCCACCGCCATGCTTCGACGAAGGGGCGGGGGAACAGGGCTGCTCCCAGGGCCACCGCCGAAAGCAGTTGATGCTCGAAGATCCAATGGTACCAGATGAAGGCCGACGCCGTTTGCGGCGGGATCGTGGACCATTCCACGATCATGGCCACCGACCAGGTCAAACCCGCCACGAGGAGGGCACCCCGCAAGGCAAGGCTGGCAAGAAGCCGGCGATCCACCGGGACGGGCCGGACCACGACGTAATGGTGCGAGCGGCGCAGAGCGGCCTCCTGGGCCACCAGGCTCACACTGAGGATCACCAGTTCGAAGACCGACATGTACCAGCCGTTCACCAGGAGGTTCGTGAGGGTGGTCCCGCTCGCGGCGGCCACCACCGAGGCGCCCGCCACGGACGCGCAGGAGGTGCAGCAGCACGCTCCCAGAGTGGCGAACCCCGTGGCGGAAGGCGTCGCGGCCGCGAGAGCCCCCTGGAGAACGGACCGGCGGCCGCTACGCTGACGGAACCAGATGGCCGCCGTGTGGACCAGGACCGCGCCCGACAATCCCACCGCGAAGGACACGAAGACCATGGTGATCGTGGGCAGGAACGGGAGTCCCAGGACCCCCCAGCCCCCCTGGATGATGAGTCCGGGATAATCCCACCAGTTCCCCTGGACGTAGGGGCTGGGAGGGAGATAGACGATGCTCAGTGGCACGTTCCACAAGTGGGGCTCGAACATGAGCCCCTCGATGGAGGAGGCGAGGAAGTAGGCCACGCCCACCACGATCCCCACCAATCGGTAGCGCCATCCCCGCGCCAGGGCCATGGTCTCGCGAAGCGAAAGGAGCGAGAGCCCCCCACGGAGCCAACCGGACCTTGTTCCCATGTCTACCTGGGCCGTTTCAGCCGGTCACCGATAATAGAACGTTCGTACGAACCGTTCGTGGGATCGCCCGTTCGCGTTATCCCCAGACGGGTTTCTCGAAGTCGGTGGGAGCCCCTGTGAATCCACCCTCAATCCTCTCGGGACCTGGCGGGGAACCGGACAGCATCGGACCGCTCGCTCGCGCCCTGGGAGAACGCCATCGGGCCGTGACGGGGGATCCTAGTGCCCAACTCCCGCCGGCGAATGCCCTCGCCGCGGTCAACCTCTTGGTCCGCCGTCGAGGGGGGCGACCCGAATTCGTCCTCATCCGTCGGACCGAACGGCGGGAGGATCCGTGGTCTGGCCAGATGGCGCTTCCCGGAGGTCGAAGGGATCCCCGGGACCCGGACCCCGCCGCAACGGCCGTACGGGAGATGTGGGAGGAGGTGGGAATCGGACCGAGGGCCCTGCTCGACCCTCCGCTCTATCTCTCCTCCATGGCCCCCGCCAACCGCCCAAAGTGGTCCGTCGCCATCTTCCTCGACTTCCTCAAGGACGGGGAATCGGGAGAACTCCGCCCGGACCCCGGGGAGGTGGCCGAGTGCTTCTGGGCACGCTTCGACGAACTGGTGGCCGGGCACGATGAGATCCCACTGCGGGGGGGCCTCCTCGTGGCCCCCTCGTTCCGCGTGGCGGGTCACGTGGTCTGGGGGTTCACCCAGAGGGTTCTGAGCACATTCCTCCATGATTACGGGGATCTCCTCACCCCTGCGGGGCGGGGCGGCTCGGACGATATGGGGCGCATCCCTTGATCCATGGCGGCCGAGGTCGGGGTGGATACGCACGGGCGGTCCGTTCCCGCCTGGCCGCCGGCCACCAACCTTTATAAAGGGGTTTTTAAATCCTCAGGCGGAGCGGGCTTTCGATGGCGAAGATTCGGATCGAGAACGTGGTGGCGTCCACGTCCCTGGGAGATGAGCTGGACCTGCAGTCGATCGCCCTCGGCCTGGACGGGGCCGAGTACGAACCCGAGCAGTTCCCGGGCCTCATCTACCGGCTCAAGGAGCCCAAGACCGCCATTCTCCTCTTCCGCAGCGGCAAGGTGGTCTGCACCGGCGCCAAGAGCATGGCGGAGGTGGAAGAATCCATCCACAAGGTCTCCCAGCAGATCCGCAAGGGGGGCCAACGCATCAACATGCACCCGAAGATCGAGGTCCAGAACATCGTGGCGAGCTCCGACCTCGAGTCGGAGATCAACCTCAATGCCATCGCGGTGACCCTGGGACTGGAACGCGTGGAGTACGAACCCGAGCAGTTCCCCGGCCTCGTCTGCCGGATCGATGAGCCCCGCGTGGTGGTCCTGCTCTTCGGGAGCGGAAAGCTGGTCTGCACCGGGGCCCGGAAGCCGTCGGACGTGGACGTGGCGGTGAAGAAGATCACCAAGGAGCTGAGGGGCGCGGGGCTTCTCCGGTAGATCCCTCGGCGGAGGCGTTCCTCCCGGCCCGCCTCGAGCGTCCCAAACCACCACCATGGAGTCCACCGAACGGCGCTTCGACCTGCCCATCGTGGACCATCATGCCCATCTCCGACCCGGGCCGCATGCGAAGGAGGAGGTCCGGAAATTCGAACGGATGGGGGGTACCCATCTATTCCTCACCACGCAGAACTATCGGGAAGACCCGCCCGTCACCCTTGAGGACTACCGGGACCAGTTCCTCACCACCCTCCGGCTGGCCGATACGCTCCGGGCGGAAACCACCGTGGGGATCTACGTGGTGCTGGCACCCTTCCCCGTGGACCTCGTATCTCAGGTTCCCCTTCTGGGTCTCGGCCCTGCGGAAGCGCTCCAGAGGGATGCCCTCCGGTTGGCCGGGAACTTCATTCGGGAAGGGAAGGCCCTGGCACTGGGAGAAGTGGGCCGTCCCCACTTCCCGGTGGAACCGCATCTCATGGAGGCGGCGCAGAGGACCCTCGTGGCCGCTCTGGAGACGGCCCGGGACCTGGGCTGCCCCGTGGTGCTCCACACCGAGGACCTCACCCCGGCGACCTACCAGGAGATGGGCCGTCTGGCCCGGGGCGTGAGCCTCCCCATCGAGCGCATGATCAAGCACTATGCCCGTCAGGTGACTCCCGTGGACCAGCGGGACGGGCTCACCCCCTCCTACCTTGCCAAGAGGGACCTCGTGATGGGGACCCTCCGGGACCCGGGACCGTGGTTCCTGGAGACCGACTACCTGGATGACCCCACGCGACCGGGAGCTGTGCTGCCACTGGAGACCATCCCCCGAAGGGTGCGCTGGCTCCTCCAGATGGCCGAGGACCCCGGGGCTCCCCGACCGACCGGGGCGGGGCCCGACGACCTGGACCCGCTCCAGTGTCTTCGGATCCCGTTCCTCGACGCTCCGGAGCGGGTCTACCATCTCCGGTTGGAGCGTCACCACCCGCTGGAACCCCACGCAATGCCCCCTTCCCCCGGGCACCGCTTGCGGGATGCAGCTCCGGGAGCCCCCCCATGAAAGCAATCCGACGAGGGCGCCTTGTGGCCCTGGAAGGGATAGACGGAGTGGGAAAGACCCGCGTGTTGGGTTCGTTGCGACGGCGGCTCGCGGACCGGGGGCTCTCGGTACGGACCTGGAAGGAACCGAGTCGAAAGTTGGAGGAGATCCTGCGACGGCGGGACCTCTCCCGGGAACCCGGTGCATTGGCCCTCCTCTTCACCACGGACCGGCTGGTCCGGCGGCCCGAGCTGGAACGGCTCCTCTCCCGCTCGGACATCGTCCTGTCCGACCGCTCCTTCTTCTCCACCCTGGCGTATCAGGGCCCCGGATTGTCTTCTCCCGCGCGCCAGGACTTGGAGCGCATGCAACGGGAGCTTGCGCGGGCCCCCGACCTGGTGCTCTGGCTGGACCTTCCGGTCTCCGTCGCCCTGCGTCGGATCCAGGGGAGATCACGGACCCGCTCCACCTTCGAGTCGGGACCCAACCTGGAGCGGACCCGGCGCGCGTACCAGGCCCTCGCCAGGGACCCCCGGAATCGCTTCGTCCGGCTCGACGCCTCCCGGACCCCCGGGGAGACCGCCGAGGACGCCTGGAAGGTGGTCTGGGAAAACCTCCGGCCTCGTCGCACCTCCGCGGGGGCCGCCGTCCGGGATACCGCGGGAAGGGGGACCGGGCAGGCTTAATACGGCGGCGCTACGCTCCCGAGGGGCACGTTGGAAAACGCCCATGGTCTCCAGGATAGTCCTTCGCGAGGAGACCCTCGATCCCGCGTTCCTCCCTTCCGAGCTCCCGCACCGGGACGAACTGGTCCGCTGGGCTCGGGAGAGGTATGACAAGGCGTTCGCAGCGGGCATCCCGCACCACCTCCTCATCACCGGAAGCGTGGGGTCCGGCAAGACGACGGTAGCCCGTCGCCTGGCGGCTGACCTCGTCGCCCAGGGCCGCCGGCAGCCGGTCCCCGTGACCCAGGTCTACGTGAATTGCTGGCGCCGGAGCGCGGATCGCGTCGTCCTCCTGGACCTCTTGCGGGAGTTCGGGGTTTCCCTGCCGGACCGGGGCTATTCCATCTCGGAGATGCTCGACGTCTTCCAGCAGGGGCTCTCCAAGTCGCGTTCCCACGTGCTCATCATCCTCGATGAGGTGACGGCGCTCCTGCGGACGGGAACGAAGCTCCTCTACACGTTGAGCCGCTCCCGGGAGGTGGGTCTGGGGAACCTTTCCCTCCTGCTCATCGCCCCTCAGGATGTCCTTCCCCTCATGGATCCCGGGACCCGATCCGGGTTCGGGGTGACCCATCAGGTCCGTCTCCCGCCGTACGACCGGGACGCGCTGCGCGACATCCTCCTGGCCCGGGCCGACCTGGCCCTTGCCCCGGGTGCGCTCTCCCGGGACACCGCGGAGCAGCTGGCCGAGGCGGCGGCCCCCAGCGGCGATGCCCGGCTGGCCCTGGAACTCCTGAGCGGCGCCGCCCACCACGCCGAGGAACGGGGGGCCCAACGGATCAGCGCCGAGGATGTCCGGTCCGCCAAGGCGTCCATCTACCCGTCCCCGTCCGACCTGACCCTCGAGGGCCTTCCGGTCCATTCTCTCCTGGTCCTCCTGGCCCTCAACCGGGTCCTCGCGAGCGGGGGTTCGGAGGCGTCCACCGACCGGATCCGCAAGACGTACGAGGCGGTCGCGGAGGAGTACGGGACTCCCGCGCGGAGCCGGGTCTCCTTCTGGCGGATCCTCAAGGAGCTGGAGCGCTACGGCCTGGTGGGGATCCGCAAGACCGGAGTCCCCGGGGAACCCGCCTGGGTGGGGCAGAACGAGGTCCCGGTGAGCCAGCTCACCCTGGTCCTGGAGGAGCGGCTGGCCCGAAAGCCCCGGCAGATCCCCTGACCCGTCCCCTTCAAGAACCTCCTCCGGCTGCACGGGAACGTGTCGTCCCCCGTCCTCACCCCGATGGAGGTGACCGCCGCCCGGCTCCCCCCCTGGATCCGGGCCCCCCTTCCCCGGGACCAGTACCCGCGGGTCCGGGCCCTCCTGGCGACCCGGGGGCTCACCACGGTTTGCCGGGAGGCTCATTGCCCCAACCTCCCGGAATGCTGGTCGTCGGGCACGGCGACCCTCATGCTCCTCGGTGAGACATGCACCCGGCGCTGCCGGTTCTGTGCCGTGACCACGCGGTCCCCCGGTGGGGTCACCGACCCATCGGAACCCCGGCGCGTGGCGGAGGCGATCCGGGAATGGGGGCTCCGCTACGTGGTGCTCACCATGGTCTGCCGGGACGACCTCGCGGACCAGGGGGCGGAGCTTCTCGCGGAGACGGTCCGGTGCGTGCGCCACGAATCTCCGGGGACCCGCATCGAGCTCCTCACGGGAGATCTCGGGGGGCAGGAGAGGGCCCTTCGCGAGGTCCTGGAATCCCGCCCCGAAGTCCTGGCACACAACGTGGAGACCGTCCGGCGCCTCACTCCCGCGGTCCGGGACCGTCGGGCGACCTACGACCGCAGCCTCTCCGTCCTGAGGGCGGCCAAGCGGTCCGCTCCCGGCCCGATCCTCACCAAGTCGTCTCTCATGCTGGGCCTGGGGGAGGAGGAGCGAGAGATCTTCGAGACCCTCCGGGATCTGCGGGAAGCCCACGTGGACCTCGTCACCCTGGGACAGTACCTGCGCCCCCGGGGGAACGGGTTCTTTCCGGTGGCCCGCTACATCCCGCCGGAGGAGTTCGCCCAGTGGGAAGAGCGGGCCCGGGCGTTGGGGTTCCGGGGTGCCGTCGCCGGGCCCATGGTCCGCTCCTCCTACCGGGCCGACGAACTTTATGAGGCGGCCATCTCCCAGGGCTGAGCGCACGCATGGCGAAGAAGGCCCGGAAGCTCCTCGAGACCAAGGAGGAGTTCGAGCAATTCCAGTTCCCCAAGTTCGACGAGGGGAAGTTCATCCTCTATGAGCTGGAGCAGTCGTCGGCCACGCTCTTCTCCATCGCCCTTGCGGTCCTGGTCGCCCTGGCCACCTGGCAGCTCACCCTGTACGGCCTGGGGCAGGGCGCGGGGACCATCTTCGGAGCCATCTCGGTGGTGATCGGGATCGGGGTGGGCATCCTCCTGCCCTTCTTGATCCGCGCCGTGCGGGAACTCTCGGCCACCTACAAGAAGGGGGATTGGGCCATGCTCATCATCCTCTACCTATTCCTGTGGCTGGGTCTCTGGACCATCCTCCTCAACGTCTGAATTTCCCGGTGGCCCCGGAGGGGAAAGGGGACGCCAGGGGAGGGATTTCCCCCAGAGCTCCTGGAGGGCCACCGAGGCCACGGCATCGGTCCGGATCGCCTCCCAATCCAGTACCTTCCCGTGCCGCAACACGGGGTCCCGGAGATCCCGGCCCACCGAGAGCTGCGGAAGCTCGCTTCGGATCACGTCGGGGAGGTCCCGAAGGGTCCGCGGGACCTCCACCTGCAGGCGCCCCTCGGGAGTGATGTACGGCCCCTGCAGGATCGGGGGACCGGTACCGGACCACTTCTCCAGGAAACGGTGGGCATGCTCCAGCCCCACGGGGGGACCCTCCTGGACATGGACCGGCGACACCTGCACCGTGGTGGTCTCCACGAGGATGATGCAGTGATCGTCCCCCTTCGCGGACGCGGTCCCCAGGACCCCAAACCCCACGCGTTGGAGCGACGCGGCCAGGGCGCGCTGGGCCTTCCGGAGCTGGGGATAGAGGATGTCGTCCACCAGTTCCGGCGTGGGAAAGCTGAGACCGGCCACCGCGCTCCCACGTCGGGAGAGTTCCCGCTCCCGATCCTCCGGGGTGGGAGGGGGCCGGGAGGGGGGATAGAAGAACTCCCTTGCTGGAGCCCTTAGATATTCGGCCGAGGCCAGGATGAACGTGGCCAGGCTCCGGCGGGACACGGCCGAGGAGACGTTGCGATGGGGGTCCACGGGGTCCGCAAGGACCAAAGCCGCATCCTCCTGGAACGATGGCTCCGGCCCCTCCGGTGCGAGGCGCTGGGGGATGCGCCAACGGGATGCCTCCTGGAGGAGTGGCCGGAAGCCCCCATGGCGGAGCACCAGGAGCTCCTGGAGGTATCCCGAGAATCCCTCGGTGCGGGTCTCTGCCCCGTAGACCCCGATCCCCCGGAGGAACCTCTTGAGGAGCCGGATCTCGGAACGCAAGCGCTCGTCGAGACGGGCGGCGAGGTACTCCTGATGGAAGGGGGTCCGGTCCACGGCCGTGAGGGGGCGGTCGCCCCTCTCCACCCGATATCCGGGCACCGCGTCCACGGCAAACCCCTGGAAACGGCCCCGGAGGTAGGGGTGCTGCGCATAGCGCTTCTCCGGGGAGTCGAGGATCCGGAAGGCAAGGGCCAATCCCTGCCGCTCCAGCTCCGGAGCCGGCAGAGCGGGATCGAACAGGAGGAAAAGGTCCATGTCGTGGTTCCCCGGGAGGTAGGTTTCGCGCGCCACGCTTCCGCAGACCATCGCGGTGCGCAGGGGGATCCCCCCCTCCTGGGCCTTCCGGGTCGCCAGGGCCACCAAAGCTTCCCGGGCCTCCTTAAGCCGCGTCCGGAGCTCGGTCGTCGGCGTGAGCTCCCGGGCCAGCTGGGCCTCCAGGCGGTCCGCGGACGCCAGTGTCCCGGGGCCGTCAGAGTCGGACACGGGCGCGGATAAGGCCCCTTCCCCTTGAACTTATCCGGAGCGTGGGCCTCGAGGAGGCGGCCCTCTCGTCGAACCGTTATGGGCTCCCACGGCTTCCCCGAGGAGGGGGGGAGGCCATGGGCGCGGAGGTGGCAGGCTTGCGACCCTCCCGACCCCTGCTGTACGAATCCCTTCCCGGCGGGAAGGTTCGCTGCACGGCGTGCGCCAGGTACTGCACCATCCCCGACGGCTCCCACGGGTTCTGCTTTGTGCGCGCCAACCGGGGGGGCAAGCTGGAGCTCCTCTCGTATGGGAGGGTGGCCGCCGTCCAGGTGGACCCGGTGGAGAAGAAACCCCTCTCCCACTTCCATCCCGGCAGCCGCGTGTTCGGCATAGGGACTGTGGGATGCAATTGGAGGTGCCAGTACTGCCAGAACTTCGAGGTGAGCCAGGAGCATGCGGTGGGGGGGCGCGTGCTCAGCCCCCGGGACGCGGTCCAGTGGGCGGTCCGGGAAGGCTGCCAGGGGATCACCTTCACCTACAACGAACCCACGATCTTCATCGAGTACGCTCTGGACGTCATCGAGGAGGCTCACCGCCGCGGGCTCTTTGCCAACTTCGTCACCAACGGTTACATGACGCCCGAGGCGGTGGAACTCCTGAAAGGCCACCTGGATGCGGTCTCGGTGGACTTCAAGGGGAGCGGCGAGCCCGGGTTCATGCGGAAGTACATCCTGGCCAAGGGACCGGATCCCATCCTGGAGACCCTGGAAGGGCTCTCCCGCACCCGGACCCACATCGAGGTGACCAACCTCATCGTGCCCAAGGTGGGGGATGACGTGGATGCCCTCCGGACCCTCGCCCGCTGGGTGCGGGACCACCTGGGCGCTGAGACCCCCTTCCACCTGCTCCGGTGGCATCCGGACTACAAGATGCTGGATCTCCCCGAGACCCCCATATCCACACTGGAACGTCTCCACGCGGTGGCCAAGGAGGAGGGCCTGGAGTACGTCTACCTGGGGAACGTCTGGGGGCACCCCCTGGAACACACCTACTGTCCCCGGTGCGGCACCATCGCTGTCCGCCGCTACGGATTCTTCATCCGGAAATGGGACCTGGACCCGGGCCACCGTTGCCGGGTGTGCGGGCACCGGATCCCCATCGTCGGGGAGTTCCCGAGGGAGTATGAGCCCACCCTCGTGACCCCCCTCCTCTGAGCCGAAGGGATGGGCTCGGCCATGCGGAGGGGCTCCCCTTCCCCCTTCATTTCCATCCCCAGATCAGGGTATGGACGGGGGCGAGGGACGCAGAACCCACGTCCCGGAACCCAGCGGACCGGAGAAGGGTGACGACCTCCTCCTGTGTGAGGAAGGAGTCATCCAGGGTCGCCTCCAGGTACTGGGCCCCGCTCATGAGCCTCCCCGATGGGTCCCGGAGTCCCGGAAGCTCGGCAGGGAACGGAAACTCGGACACCAGGAGCACCCCGCCGGGACGCAGGTGCTCCCGGATGGTCCGCAGGGCGCCGGGGGGGTTCCGGGCCTCATGCAGCGCAAGGTTCACGAGATAGACGTCCGCAGGGGGGAGGGGACCCGTTTCGAACGAGGCCCGGGTCAGAGGGACGCGACCCGCCAGGCCGGCCCGTTCCAATCCCGTCTGGGCCGCGGCGAGCGAGGCGGGATCGCTATCCACGCCCGCCAAGGGGAGAAGGGGGTACTGGGCGGCGATCCGGACGAGCCCGATACCCCGCCCGCAGGCGAGTTCCACCATCTGGAGGGCTCCCTGGGAAAGGCGGTCCACGAGGCCCGGGACCTGCCGGAAACCCTTGCGGAGGAGGCGGGTATAGAAGGTCCGGGAGCTGTCGGCGACCCCTTCCATGAGCTCGGGATCCGCTGCGTCCCACCAGGACCTCTGTCCATCGGCCATGTGCTCCCGGAGGTGGAGGAACCTCTCCCGGAGCGCAGTGAGGAACCGGACCAGGCCCCCGAAATAGACCGGTGAGTCCGGCTCGAGGAGGGGCGCCCGCAGCCCCTCCGCCATGCGGAACCGTCCCTCCTCCGCCTCCAGGAGACCCGCCGCATAGGCGGCCCGGCACCAGGTCTCGATGTAGCGGAGGTCCCAGCCGCCTCGCGCGGCCAATTCCCGGGGGGTCAACCCCTCCGGGCGGTCCGCCAGGATGGCCCAGAAGCCGTGGACCAGCCCCAGGTCCAGCGTCCAGATGGCATAGTACCCCCCGGCAGCTTCCATGAGGGTGCGAAGCATCCGCTCCGTGGCCCGCCGTTCTTCCTCCGAAACGGGCCGGGGCGCGGCTTCCTCGGGCACGCTGGCCACGACCCATCCAAGGGTATTAATCTCCTGACCGCTTCCCGCGATTCGGAGGGGCACGGGGGAACCGAGGTACGCCGTGGCAAGGGCATGAGCGATTTCACTCGGGAACATTTATAGTGTCCCCTGGACCTATTTTCCATCTGTAGAAGGGGTTCCCAATGGACCATGCCATCTCGGGGGGACGAAAGGTCTCCCTCAAGGGCCCTCTTCCGCTGGCGAACATGGACCTCCACGGAACGACCGCGAAGCAGCAGCCCCGTCCAGTGGAACGTGCCCCGGCAACGGGTGCCTCTCCCGCCATCGACCTGCCCACCCTCTCCCGGGCGGTCCGGCATTGCGTGGGTCATGACGGGATGCGCAAGGAGGATGCCGATGCCATCGCCACCCATCTTCTCAACTTCTTCGGATTCAACGAACGGATCATCGACAATGTGCTGGAACCGGATGACCGGGACACGTTCTACATGCTGGAGGACGCGGGGATCCTCGAGACCGAGCGCGACGAGACCACACTCTACGACGGGCGCGAGTGGCGCATCCACTACTGGATGTTCCGGAAGGACCGGATCCTCCGGTACGCCCGGGAAGAGCTCCTCCGACACGGGGAGGAGGAACCCGTCCCGCCGGAACCCCACATCTCCGGAGGGCGTGCCCATGCGCCCGCGAGCTTTCCTCCCATGGACACCAGCGTCTACCACGAACTGGGGGACGAGGCATGGTCGCAGCGGGACCCCAACCGGGAGCCCATGTCCCTCCTCTCGGCCCACAAGGTGGCGCGGTCCGCCACCCACCCTCCCCCGTGATGGACCGAATCCCGATCCCGGGGAGAACCCGGTGGGCCCGGACCATGGGTTGAACCCGTGACCCGTCGGTTCTTGGTGGTGGCCCATCGCGTGCCCGTGGACGGGAACTTCACGCTCAACGACCTCGCGGGTTCCGGGGGCCGCTTCGACGAGCTCGCCCGTATCATCAGTTCGGTCTTCATCGTGTCCAACGGGATCCGCCGGGACTCGGAGGTGACCTTCCACCTGGTGTCCGATCCCCATCATCCCCGCCGGGTCCGGCTGGTGGGGTCCCGGTTGAAGTACCTCAACCCCGACGAACGGTCCACGGCCGCGCTGGTGAAGAACGGGCTGGGCCGGGGGTGGGACCGCCCCGACGTCGAGATGGAGACCACCCCGGGGATATTCGTGGGCCCCCTCCCGGACCCGGAGGGAGCCCTGAGGGAATTCGCGGGACGTCCCGGGGCGGTCTGGCTCCACGAGTCCGGGGCTCCCCTGCGGGGAGCGGAGCTTCCCGAGGATCCCGAATTCCTCCTGAGCGACCCCTATGACCTCGTGCCCTCCGAGGAGGGATGCCTCCGGGACGCGGGGGTCCGGAGGATCTCGGTGGGCCCCCGCGCCCTCCCCTCCTCGCAATGCGTCACCCTGGTCCACAACGAACTGGACCTCCGGGGGCCCTGAGGGTCTAGAGGCCCAACGCTTCCTCGACGCTCCGGGGGCCGATCCCCCCCACGATGGCCGTGACCCGGACCGATTCCAGCCGCTCCTCCCGGATCCGGGCCCCGAAGGCGAACTCGCGCGGCTCATGGAAGCCGGCCCGAAAGACCTCCAGGAGACGGTTGAGGGATCGAAGGGTGAGGTTGGAGCCCCCTTCCACGTGGAGGAGGGTGGGACCGGGGCTCCGGATCTCGAAGTCCAGGAACCCCTCCCGGAGGGCCTGTTCCAGGAGGCGGTCGGGCTCCGAAGCGTGCCCCTCGGCCACCAGGAGGGTGGAGATCCCTGCGCCCGCCACATGGCGGCGGAGGAGCGCGAGGTCCAGGTTGATCTCCGAGGGGCTCTCCAGGATGTCCACCAGGCTCAGCACCAGCTTGTGGACGTAGGTGTTGCGGATCTCGAGGATCCGCTTGAGCGGCTGGTTCTCGAACCGGCGCAGCTTCTCGTTCGCCAGCACCAGGATGAGCCCGGGCTGGCGCTCGATCTCCCCCAGCGCGGAGAGGGTGTTCTCCCTTCGGACCGGGTTGGTCTCCATCTCCACCCGGAAGGGGAGGAACGCCACGGGGATGGGGAGCGAGCCGGCCTGCCGGGAGAGATCCATGCAATAGGGGAGGAGCGCGCTCCCCGTCCCCCCTCCGAGCCCGGCCAACAGGAAGGTGAGGTCGTGGCGTCGGAACCGCCCCGAGAACTCATCCCGGGCATCGGCCGCGAGGCGGGAGACCATGGAACGGTCCCCGCCGCTTCCTCGCCCCCCGAGCTCCCTTTGCCCCAGGAGGATCCTCTCCCGGATGGGGAGAGACTGGAGATGCCGGCCATCGGTGTTGACCGCAAGCGTTTCCACTGTGGAGGGCAGGCCCAGTTCCTCCAGGTCCCGCAGTGCCTCGGAACCGGCCCCTCCCAGACCCACGACCAGGGCCCGCGGGGATGGGACGTACCCGTCCAATCCACCGGTCTCCCGATACGGAGCCTGGGGTCGCCCCTGGGATGACATGGTTTCCGACCCCCCGCCGCCCCCATACGGCGGTCTCACGATGGGGGGGAACCCGTCTCGTGGACCAGGCCTTCCCCGGATTCCGGGGTGGAGCGATGCGGGTTGCCGCCCGGGTTCGTAGAGTGGTGGCCCATGGCCTCGAGGCGCAGCTTCACGTACTCCCGGACCGCGGAGCGGATGGCATCGTCGACCGAGACCGAGCCTCCCTCGTGGACCAGTTCCTCCAGCTGACGATTGTCCTGCCGTGAGAGGTCCACCACGATCTTCTTGATGTTGGCGGGGGCGAGCTTCAGCTCCACATAGCGCTCCAACCCCTCACGGATCGTGTCGGAGATGGTGGGGTGACCCTCCTCCATCTGGACCTTCTTGAGGAGCTCCAAGAGGTCCTGGGGGATCCTCACGGTGACTCTCTCTGATGTCTCGGGCATAGTCGTCCGACAATATTGGCCTGTTTGTCTGACAGTTGGCATATGGTCTTCCAAGCGGATAAACATTTCCCATAGGGTCCGCCGCTCTGGAGTCCACCGCAGGAGAAGTACCAGAGCGGACGCCATTCCCGGTGGGGGGAGTGGAGTACAGGATACTACGACTGCGCCGGTCGATAGTTCCAAGGGGACCGTGGGGTGTTGGGTCGGGGGATCGCATGAAGATCATCGCCCACGACCCACGGACCGGTCTCCTGCGCCTGCGCTTGGAGACCCCCAGTGATGCCTGGAGGCTCTCCCGCCTCGTGGCCACGGGGGATCGTGTGGGGGCTCTCACGACCCGCCGCGACTCCGAGGCGCCCGCGGACACTCCTTCTGCCCAGAGGGACCGAAGGACGGTATTCCTCACCATCGAGGCTCAACGGGTGGAGTTCCACGAGTTCACCCATCACATCCGCATCACCGGCCCCATCGTGGAAGGGCCCTTCGACCTGGGTCGCCACCACACCCTGGATCTCACCGTCGGGGACGAGGTGGCGCTCACCAAGCCCACGCTTGCCCCCTCAGACCAGATCATCCTGGAGGAGGGCCAATCCGGGCGGCTGGAGCCACTCCTCCTGATCCTGTGTGCCGATTGGAGCGAGGCCGCGCTGGTGCGCCTGGAGGGGCGCCACCTGAGCATCGTGGACGAGTTCAGCCGCTCCGGGTCGGGGAAACATTCGGGGGTCCGCGCGGCCACCCGGGACCGGGAGAGGAGCGATTACCTGGAACGGCTCCTGAACCTGGTGAAGCCCGAGGTGGAACGGGCGGCGACCCTGGTCCTCACGGGACCCGGCTTCCTCAAGGAGGAACTGGCGCGCCTCATCCCGGACCGCATCCCCGCGACCCGGGGGAAGATCCGGGTCTTCCCCTCCTCCGTGGCGGGCCTCGCAGGAGTCCACGAGGTCCTGAGGTCGGGACGAGCCGAGGAGGTCCTGGGCGAGAGCATGGCGGCCCAGGAAGCGAAGGCCGTGGAACGCCTTGTCCAGGCCCTGGGCACCCGGGACATGACCGCCCTCGGTCCGTCCTCCGTGGAGGTGGCTCTGGACGCGGGCGCGGTGGAATCCCTCCTTGTCCTCGAGGACCTCCTCCGGGATCCTTCCGTGGGCCGGGCCCTGGAGACCGCCACGCGTCAACGGACGCACGTCCTGATCGTGCGGCGGGGCGGGGAGGCAGGCTCCCGGCTCATGGGGCTGGGGGGGATCGCCGCCATCCTGCGATATCCCTGGAGGAATCCGGGCTCGTGACAGATACCGGGCGGTCCCGATTCCCCACCAGTTCTTCCCTGGGCTGCCTTCCCTATCCGCCGGGCCATGCGAGTAGAGTAGCCTTCGCAGGGTGTCCGACGCCTTTCGGGGCGCCGTAGCGACCCGTGCCCTCCCTACGGGGCCGCCCCGGTCCAGGTTCCGCCGAACCTAGGTCCCCCCCCAGCACCAGCTGTCTCATTCCCGCCCATGCGTGGGAACGTCCGGAAAATGCGAAGGATCTTTCCGCCGTGCGTTGGATTCGTGTCATCCCGGACTGGGAGCGGGGGGATGTTCGGGGCGACGCATGACGCGCCCCTATCAGAAGGGCGACGCGGTGGGGCCCCATACCCGTTCCCCGATGGCCGGGAGGCGCCTTCTTCAGGGTACCATGACGGACCCCGGCGGCCCGACGACCGGAGCAGGGCTACGCCGAGCCCTCACGGGATGGCGAGGACTGCGTCGCGCAGCTCTTCGAACCGGCGCTTAAGGTCCCCCAGCGCGAAGCGAAGGCTCTCGCGGGCCGTGAGGGAGCCGTCGGTGTCAAAGTGGAAGAGGAACTGGGTGGGGTCGGACTCCACCCGGATGGTCCCGTGGGGGCAGGCATCCTCGCACGCCCGGCAGAGGATGCAGTCGTCGGGCCGGACAACGTTGAGCTTGCCTCCCGAGAACTCGAAGACGTCGGTGGGGCAGACCTTGGGCACCTTCTTCAGGCAGGCCTCCGAACAGTCCTTCCCCCGGGTCACGGTCACCTTGGGCTGGTAGGTGTATCCCGCCGCCTGGGCCACCTGCCACTTGGCATGGGTGCGGGAGGTCCCCAGGATGGCTGTGGCATAGGCCAGGAGGGCCTGACGCGCACCCAGCCGCACCACCGGGATGTCGGGGTCCTTGATGGCGAGGGAAGGGTCCCCCAGCGGGACCACGTCCCGGGAGTACACCGTGCAGGGCCCCTTCTTGTCGATGGAATACATCACCTGGCAGTTGGGGCATCCCTCTCCCTTGCACGAGCACTCTTCCCGGAACCGGAACTGCTTGAGGTCCGTCCGGATGGGGAGGAGCCCCAGCCGGAGGGCGATGGCCTCGTCGAAGAGGCTCGTGGAGGAGTCGAAGTCGCGGCCCGTGGTCTCGTCCCGGATGGGCCCCAGGTGGAATTCCACGTCCTCGATGGCCAGTTTGGGCACGTCGGAGAGGAGGGTCCGTCGGATGGCGTTCACCTGGCTCGGCGTAGTCTCCTTCAGGTGCAGCCGGGCGCGGGTCTCCTTCAGTTCGTCGATGACGATCTCCATGGATTGTGAGGCACCTCACACGCGCCGTCCACGACGGCCGCCCTTGGGCTTGGTCCCGTCGTGAGGGATCGGAGTCACGTCCTCGATGCGACCGATCTTGATCCCCGCCCGGGCCAGCGCCCGGATGGCGGCCTGGGCTCCCGGGCCCGGCGAGCGGGACTTGTTCCCCCCCGCGGCCCGTACGCGGACATGGACCGTGTCGTACCCCTTCTCCCGGATCACGGAGGCCACGAGATCTGCGGCCTTCATGGCCGCGTAGGGGCTGGACTCGTCGCGGGCGGCCTTGACCACCATGCCCCCGGTGGCCTTGGCCAGCGTCTCCGCCCCCGTGATGTCCGTGACCGTGATGTGGATGTTGTTGTAGGAGGCGTAGATGTGGGCGATCCCGATCTTGGTCATCCGGTCACCTCCGGGGAGTTGGAGGGGGAGGGCGCGGGGACGTCCGAGGGAGAGGTGGGTTGCGCCTTCTCGCGGATCGCCACGCGGATGGAGTGGTTCTCATCGGCGAGGGGACTGTACTGGTCGTAGGCGATGGTGCCCTCCTCGTCCCTGCGGACGAGGTACCCGGGACGGGTGACCCGGTGGCTCCCCACCGAGATGTGCCCATGCACGATGTACTGCCGGGCCGCCTTGGTGGATGTGGCGAGCCCCTTCGCAAACACGAGCCACTGGAGGCGCCGTTCGATCAGGGCCTTGGGGGTAAGGGCCAGGACGTCATCCAGGGTGGGGCTGCCCACGGGAAGGAGTCCCTGGCGGGTCAAGGAATCGAGCAGCCACCGGACCTCCTTCTCGGCCTGGGGCTCCTTGGCCCGGAGTCGGGCCTGCAAGAGACGGGCCTGGCGGCGGTAGTTCCGGAGGAGGGACTGCGCCTTCCACAGCTCCCGCTTGTTGCTGAGGCCGAACTCCTTGAGGAGTACGCGCTCCTCGTCCATGCGCGTCTGCTCCCAGGGATGCTTGGGAGTCTCGTAGGTGCGCCGAAGGAACTTGGGATCGCCCATGGGGTGACTTACCTCGCTAGGACCTCGGGGTCCGGCATGCCGCTGCTCATTTCTCCTTCTCCCCCTCGGCCTTCTTGGCCTGGGCTTCCTTGGCGGTCTTCTTGAGGACGCCCGCAGCCATGCCGGTCCGGCCATTGGACTGGGTCCGCTGTCCCCGGACCTTCTGTCCCCTCTCGTGCCGGATGCCCTTGTAGCACCGGATCATCTTCATCAGGTTCAGATCGTCGCGCACGGAGGTTTCGAGATCGGTGGAGACCAGATGTCGGGTCTCGCCGGTCGCCCGGTCCAGCGGTCGGTTGAGCATCCACGGGGGCAATCGTTCCCCCAGGTTGGTGAGGAACCCTTCCAGCTCCTCCACCTGCGATTCGGGCAGGTTCCCGATGCGCTCCCGGGGGTTCAGGCCCGCGATGCGGGAGGCCGCTTCGGCCACCCGGAGCCCCACGCCCCGTACTCCGGTCAAGGCCAGAACGAGGGGTCGGCGGCCATCGATGTCAGTGTTCGCGAGCCGCACGATGTACCGGAAATCGGGATTGTCCGGCACGAACTTGTCCTTCTTCTCTCCACCGGGAGGACCTTTCGGGCCCGCGGACTTGGGGTTCTTCTTCCCCTCCGTCTTGGGCTTCTTGGGAGCCTTCTCGTCGGCCGCTGCAGGAGTGGGAGCCGGTGGGGACGGAGCCTTCTTCTCCTCTTTGGGGGCCGGGCTTGACTCCCCTTCCTTGGCCTTCGGCGCCGTGATTCCTCCTCGTGAAATGCTTCCCGCGCGCCCGCGGGTAGGCGCGTGGAAATCGGACTCTCATTTAAACCTTACCCGCACGAGAGCTGGGTCCCGTAGTTCATTCCGAGCCCCCGGGCACTCTGGTCCGCGCCGGTTGATCGAGGCTCCTCACGGTTGTTCACCAAACTCCCTTCGCCACACTGCATCACCAATCCGAGCGCGGAAGAACAGCCCCAGGTGGCGCTGGATGGCCGAGAACGCTCCCAAGACGTTCGTGCGGAACCGATATGTCGAGTGGAAGGTGTCGGCGCGATGGTGGCAGGGGAGGATCATCCACCGCCACAATGGATGCCCCCTTGGGCGGAATGGTCCATCCGTGATTTAACGGGATGAACGATTCTCCACACGGCTCGGCGACAGTGGGAATCGGAATGGGGTGAGCATATCGCACCAACGTCGCCCATCAACCCCGTCGGAGTCGTGGGTTGAGTGTATCCTTCGGCGAGGGTTTCCTGCCGAGTACTCTCCTCTCGACCGCATTTGGAACCTGTTACGCAGCGGCAACACTACCCTGACGGGATCTCTATCGGGAGTACTGGCACCGGGATCCATGCCCCATAGTGGATATGCCCACCACCTGTGATCCCCACACTTCCTTCCTTGTGAAGGACGGGTCCCTCACTCTGGGTAGCTAGGACCGCGGGCCTCGAGCACGCGGTAGCCGCTGCGACGTCCCAGCACCCGGACCGCAGGCCACGTGGACTCGAGGTGCGACTGGTAGTAGCGGATCCCCTGCCCCCCCTTGCCCACCATGAGGAATCGTCCGCCGGGAGCGAGATGCGCGGGGGCCTCGTCCAGGATCCGGAGAACGAGGGCGCGCCCGGCCTTGTAGGGAGGGTTGGTGGCGATCACGTCGAACACCTCCCCCGGTCCCAGGTTGTCGTAGAGGGATCCCTGACGCACCTCCACGCGGGGGGCCCCATTCGCTTCGGCGTTCTCCCGGGCGAGGCTCACCGCGCGCCGGTTCACATCCACCATGAGGACGGAAACGTGGGGTCCCCCCAGGGCCGCGGCGATTCCCACCGCCCCCCAACCGCACCCCACGTCGAGGACCCGCTCGGAGCCCTTGAGCCCGAGGCATTCGATGAGGAGCCCGGTCCCGGGATCGAGCCCCTCGTAGGAGAACACTCCGGTGTCCGTGGTGAAGGACAAAAGGCGTCCCCGGAACAGGAACCGGAGCTGCCGCCGCCGGTGGGGGGTCCGCGGGGAGGTGGAGAAATAATGTTGGAAGCGCTCGGGAGGGTCCTGCGTGGGAGGGCTCCCGTCCTCCGCCGGATCCCCCTTCATCCCCTTCGCCGCCCGAAAAGGCTCGCCCGGCCCCCCTCCCTGTTCCCCCCCGAAGGGGCTCCGAACGCGCTCCGGATGGCGTCCTTCTGCGCCGCGGTGAGGGCGGTGGGGAGCCGGACGTTCACGGTGATGAGGTGATCCCCCCGCGCACGACCGTTGGGCCCGGGAAGCCCCTCGCCCCGGAGGCGGAGCACCGAGCCCGGCTGCGTCCCAGGGGGTACGGTGAGGAGGACCTGACCCCGCAGCGACGGGACCCGGATCTGATCCCCCAGGAGGGCCTGGGGAAGGTCGATGGTGATCTCCGAGTGGATGTCGCGTCCTTCCCGATGGAAGTTGGGAAGGCTCTCCACCGAGATCTGGACGTAGAGGTCTCCCCGTTTCCCGGACTCGCCCACCTCCCCCTCCCCGGACAGGCGCAGGATGGTCCCGTCCTCGATGCCGGGAGGGATCCGGATCTTGAGGCGCCGGGGGACCCGCCGACGTCCGGTCCCGCCGCAGGTGGGGCAGGGCCGCAGTACCTTCTGCCCGGTCCCGTGACAGCTGGGGCACTCCCCGATGGTGACCATCCGGGCGTATCCCCTCTGGACGCTCCTCTGGATCTGCCCGCTCCCGCCGCACTGCCGGCAGACCTCGAGGGCGACCCCCTTCTCCGCTCCGGTCCCATGGCAGTCGGTGCAGGCATCGGTCCGGATGATCTCCACTTCCTTCTCGATGCCATCCACGAGGTCCGGGAGGCCCACGGTGAGGGAGATCTGCAGGTCCCGGCCCCGCCCCCCCATGCGCATCTGATCCCCCAATCCGCCTCCGAAGAGGGAACCGAAGAACGGGTTGGGGCCCATGCGCCCGAAGAGGTCCCGGATGAACTCGCTCTGGCCGAGGATGTCCTCCAGGTCCGACGCGTAGTGGAAGTTCTGCCAGTTGAAACCGCCGGGCCCGAAGTCCTGTTCCACGCCGGCGAATCCCATCTGGTCGTAGCGCTTCCTCTTGCCCTCGTCGGCGAGCACCTCGTAGGCCTCCGAGAGCTCCTTGAACTTCTCCTCCGCGGCCTTGGGGTTCTCCTTGTTGAGGTCCGGGTGGAACTGGCGGGCCAGCTTCCGGTAGGCGCTCTTGATCTCCTCCGGCGTGGCGGTCCGGGGGACTCCCAGCACCTCGTAGTAATCGCGCTTCGCCATGATCCAGGGTCGGGCCGGGGTGGCCGTTCGGGGGACCGGGGTCCACTTAAAGGGGTTTCCGGGACGAGGCGGCGGGTGGCGGAGGCACCCCCTCGGAGCCCCGGGGAGGGTTGGGAAGGACGAGAACCCGCATCCCCGCCCGGACTCCCAGGACCCGATCCGCCTTCCCGTGGCTCACCGCGAACTCCAGGAACCCGAAGCTGGATCCCAGCGCGCCCAGTTCCCCCGGGCGCAGTTCGGAGTAGGTCCGGACGATCCGCGCGATGGCGTGACGGCCCTCCACATGGAGGGAGACCCGGCCTCCCGGACCACCCATGGCGGCGTGGAAATCGGGGGTGGGCAGGTCGGTGATGGCGTTGCCGAAATGGTCCACGTGGAGGACCTGGACATCCCCGCCCTCCGGGGGGAGGCGGGATCGGGGGAGGGGGAACTCCGCCATGGAGGTGGGATCCCCCAGCTCGGCCAGAGGAACGGAGCGGGCGAGTCGTCCCGCGGCGGGGGCGAACAGATCGCGGCCCTCGAACGTGGCGCTCACCTCGGCTCCGGGGGCGACCCGGTGCGGGTCGAGACGGTACGGCTGGGGATCCCCCAGATGCCGGGCGAATGGGGAGAGGACCCCGTTGTCCGGTCCCACTAGGTGGCTCCCGTCGCGGCAACGGACTCCCAGGGGCTGACGCGGACTTCCCACCCCAGGGTCCACGATCACAACATGGATCGTGCCCGGCGGGAAGCGGGCTCCGCAGTACCGGGCCAGGAAGGCGCCTTCCAGGATCCCTTGCGGGGGGACCTCATGGGTGATGTCCACGATCCGGGCCCCGGGAGCCTGGGACAGGATGACCCCCTTCATCTGGCTCGCATAGGCCCAGCCGATGTCCGTGGTGAGGGTGATGATGGGTCCGGGAACCCCCGCCGGGGACCCTGGCGGGTGCTCGTGGGGCGGAAGCGGGTGCCGGTGCGGGGGGATCGTGGGTTCCGACCGGGTTCCCGGGCCCCGGGCGCGGCGTCCCGGGGAATTCCTCCGGGCCCCGGGGGAAAGGGGCATGGGATGGCAACGCCGGGGGGACGGCCCGGCCTAGGACTTCATGATGGCGACGAGGAAGACGCCCACGGCGATGAGCGCGCCGATGATGGACGCCACCAGCACCACCACGAGTTCACCCAGGAGCGAGAAGAGGTGGCCCGGATAGCTCACGTGGTAATAGTAGGCGGACCCGAACCCCACCACGAGCCCCACCACCAGCAGCGCCACACCGATGGATCGGCTCTTCCCGCTCCCGAAGTAGGCCGTGAAGACCCCGGCAAAGATCATGAAGAGCGCGAACAGGAGCGCGATGATGAGGATGAACTCCACGGCCCCGATGCTCTGATTGACCCACGCCGATCCGCACACCGCTGATAGACAACTGGACACGTTTCTTCCTCCCGTTCAGAATTTGATCCCCGTGAGCGTCTTGGTGTCGATGACGCCCGGCACCGAGCGGATCTTGTCCACCACCACCTGACCCAGGGCGTTGAAGTCCTGGGCCTCCACCTTGGCGATGAGGTCGTATTCCCCGAACAACGGATGGAGCTCCACGATCTCCTTCACGTGAAGGAGTTCCGAGTAGACCTCGTGCTCCTTGGCTGGTGCCGTGCTGATGAGAACGAATCCGACGGCCAAGGTAACCTCGGGGCGCGCGTAGACCGCCCCCCCTTATAAATGGTTTCCCCCGGTGGAAGTCGCTGGAGCGCTCTGCGCCGGTCTCGGACCGGCGGGACTCCCTCCCGTGGAAGAGGGGACATTATGTAGACGATGGTCCGTCGCGGGTGGCCGTGGGAGGTGCTGGCCCCGACGGCCCTGGTCGTTGGAAGGCGCTCCTGGCGAGTCCCTGGCTCTTGGTCTTCATCCCCATCAACGCCGCCTCGGCGGGGTTTTCCGTCATCCTGCCCCTCCTGATCCTCATCACCCTCCGGGGGAACATCCTCGAGGTCGCCCTGGCCCAGACCCTCTACAACAGCGCCCTCATCCCGGCGGCCATGGTGTGGGGGTTCGTGGCGGACCGGTTCCAGACCCGGGCCCCCCTCCTCGTCCTGAACTACGCCGCCTTCGGCGTGGTGTTCCTCCTCTTGGGCTCCTACCCGTCGTTCGGCGCCCTCCTCGTCATCTACACGGTCTACGGGTTCGTGGCTCCTTCCAGCGCCGCCGCCTCGAATCTGCTCATCCTGGAACGGTTCCCGGCGGGATCCCGGGCCAGCGCCTTCGCCTCCTTCTCGGAGCTGAGCGTCGTGGGGAACATCCTGGGGCTCCTTGCCGGGTTCTTCTGGCTCCTGGGACACGGATCCGGCGGGACGGTGGTGAGCTTCCTCTACGTGACCGCGGCGCTCGCCTTCCTGAGCGCGGTGGGCGTCGCCGTCTTCATCCGGGACCCCGTCCACCGTCTCCCCCGGGAGACCATCGTCCGGATCCCGGAAAGCCTCGCCGTGCGCCTGCGCCACAACATCCCGTTCTTCCTGTTCCGACGGCCCCGGGTCTCGTGGGTCCGCCGGTCCGCCCAATGGCTCCGCAGGGAAGCCACCCACGAGGTGCCCCTCATCCTCCTCGCCGGCTTCCTCTTCAGCACGGCCACCAACCTGTTCAACACCTCCTATATCCCCTATCTCCAGGAGGCCCGCCTCACCGCCGCCAGCATCTTCCTCGTGAACCTCGCGAACAACGTGGGGCAGGCCATCGTCCTCCCCCTGACCGCGGGGGCCTGCCAGGGGAACCGGATGGAGAGGGTGGTGGTCCGGGCCACGTGGACGCGGACCGCGGGGTACGTGGCCGTGGCGGGCCTCGCCGTCTTCCCCATCCTCATCACGGGCCTCGCCCGGGGGGACGTGCTGGGAACGAACCTCGTCGCCTATGGGGTGCTGGGCGTGGGGGCGGCCTTCTATGGGACCGCCTCCTCCCTCCTGCTCTTCCGCTCCCTGGGGCGCCGGAACCCCGGGAGCCTCCTGGGAGCCAACAGCGCCCTGGGGGGTCTCGCCGCCGTCCTGGGGGCGGCCGCCTCCGGGGTCCTGAGCTTCCGGTTCGGGTACGGAATGACCTTCGGCACATCCGCCACCGTCATGGCGGTTTCGGTCCCCGTGTGGTACCTCGCCATCCGGTCCTTCCGGGAGAGGGGCAACGGGGAGGCGGGCCACAGCGCACCTTCATAATCCCATCCGCGCCTTGGCGACCCCATGCAGGCGCATGCGATACCCCGGGGATTGGAAGACGTCGTGGTCACCACGTCCCAGATCACCTTCATTGACGGCAAGCAGGGGCGGCTCATCTACCGGGGGTTCGACATCCGGGACCTGGCGCGGTTCTCCACATTCGAGGAGACCGCCTATCTCCTGTGGTACGGGCAGTTGCCCACCGCCTCGGAGCTGGACCAGCTCCGGACGCGCCTCCAAAGGCTCCGGAGCCTGCCCTCGGGGCTCCTTTCCATCCTCCAGACCATGCCCCCCACCACCCCTCCCATGGAGATGCTCCGCACGGCGGTGAGCGCCCTCAGCACCTTCGAGCCCGCGGACGAGAAGAAACCGGAGAGCAGCATCGGGGGCGCCCTGCGGCTCACCGCGACGCTCCCGATGATCGTGGCCACGTTCCACCGCCTCCGGCAGGGACTCCCCGTCGTCCCCCCCCGGGACGACCTGGGCCATGCCGCGAACTTCCTCTACATGCTCACCGGGGCGGTCCCCCGCCCCGAGGACGCCCGCGTCCTCGACGTGGCCTTGATCCTCCACGCCGACCACGAGCTCAACGCCAGCACCTTCGCCGCCCGTGTGACGGCGAGCACCCTCTCCGACCTCTATTCCGCGGTGACCAGTGCGGTGGGCACCCTCAAGGGACCCCTCCACGGCGGGGCCAACGAGCGGGTCATGGACATGCTGAACGAGATCCCCTCCGTGGACCAGGTGGTGCCCTACATCACGGCCAAGCTCTCCCGCCACGAGAAGATCATGGGCTTCGGGCACCGCGTGTACAAGGTCGAGGACCCCCGCGCCACCATCCTCCGGGAATACTCCCGGAAGCTCGCCGAGGACCGGAACGACCGGCGCTACTTCGAACTCCTGAGGAAGGTGGAGGACGTGGTGCGCCAGGAGAAGGGGCTCTATCCCAACGTGGACCTCTATTCCGGGTCCGTGTACACCCTCCTGGGGATCCCCCAGGACCTCTTCACCCCGGTCTTCGCCATCAGCCGTGTGGCCGGATGGACCGCCCACGTGCTGGAAGAGTACGCCGACAACCGGATCATCCGTCCCACCGCGGAGTACGTCGGCCCCGTGGACCTCCGCTACGTGCCCATCGCGGAGAGAGGAAAAGCCGCCAGCCCCAATCCCTGAGCGCCGCCGGGGCGCGCGCGCCGGCCCGGGTCAGCGCCGATCCACGGCACCCGTTCCCATCGGGGACGAGCTATTCACCGCCCGTGGTGGGATCCTGGAGGCCCCGGAGAATCTCCCCCAGGAAGACCACCTCGTCGTTCCGCAGCGCGTCCAGCATCTCTCCCACCGACTTGATCCGGGCCGCCTGCGTCCGGATCCTTCGGGCCAGGGCCCGCGTGTCCGGACCGGCCCGTGGACCCATGGGCACCGCGACCCTCTGGAGACCCTTCCCCACCTCATCGAGCTCCAGCGCGGTGGTCCGGAGCCCCTCCCCCACCCGGCGCATTTCGGGACCGGGGAGCCCCGTGCTCTGGAACTCCTCCAGGAGACTTCCCAGGGATGTGCCCTCTTCCCCCAGGACCTTGAGCCTCTCGCCGGCGGCGAGGAGGCGCACCGCGGCGGACCGCCGGGAGGTACGGCGGACGGAGTAGACGCCCAGGGCCCGGTCCACCAGTTCCCGGCCCACGGTGGCGAGAGGGGTCCCCTCCAGGGTGAGGAGACGGGGGCCCAGCATCTGCCCCAGGGGGGTGGAGGCCATGGGTACCCCTACGCCCCATGGGGTCTATGTAGTCTCGCTCCCCCAGGACGGGAGGGGTTCCGGGGGGCCCCAGGCACCTTCCCCGCTCCGTCCACCTGCATGAGCGGGTAGCGAAGGTCCCGCCGGTACCTCAGGGAGGCACGCACCCGTTCCCGCCCCACTACCACCTCCAGTCGCACTTCGAGCATGGGGGCGGTGAGATACCGGTACCCGAACCGGCCCTTCCCGGGTGGAGCTTCCCGCGAGGGGAGGATCCGGACACGGACCCCCCGGACGAAGGGTTGCAGGGAGACCGCATCTTCGATGGCGCGGGCCAGGGAGGCCCGGGTCCGGGGGGAAACGGGGGTCCCCACGAACTGATGGAAGATGCCGCCCAGCTTGATCCCCGCCTCGAAGAGGGCCTGTTCACGGTCCCCGGGAAGTCGCGTGGGGCCCTTGAGGGGCCTCCGCGCGGAGGGTCCCGTCTCCTCAGCCTGGGCCCGCATGGCTTGCCTCCGTGGCCGCAGGGGTCCGGCCCCCCGAGGTGAAGGGCCCCAGGGCGTAGAACGCGAGGAGGAGCGCAAGGCCCACCAATGTGGCCGCCTCGGCCACCAGGTAGGGGAGGGTCCCCGGAGCCGGTCGGAAGATGACCACGAGGAGAGCCACGGCCGCGGCACCGGAGATGCCCCCGGTCACTCCGCGCAAAGGGGTCCCACGGCGTATCTTGGGATAGGGCAGGGGGAGCACCATGAGAGGCGCGAAGGCGAGGACCCAGAGGAGGAAGAGCGTGGGCTGCTCCCCCAGGAACCCTGGGACCTGGAACAGGGGCACCAGGAACACCACGAGGAGTGCGTTCTGGGGGGTGGAAGCCCCCCGGAAATGGTCCCGCGAATGTCCGCGCCACGTGTACCAGACCAGGCGGGCGAGCCCCAGGGTGAGCACCACGGCCGCGATCCCCCAGGCCCACGGGTCCAGCGGCTTCCAGACCCCCCGGTCGTAGGTGTTGACCGCCACCGCCAGGGCAGGAGCCACGCAGAACGTGATGGCATCGGACACGGAGTCCGCCACGCGACCCACGACCCCCCCCGGGATGGAGGAGCGCCGGGAGAACAGGCCATCGAGCCCATCGAACCCCATCCCCCCCACGATGAGGAACAGGGCGAAGAGCTTGTTCCCGGCGAGCACGTAGGCGATGGCACCCACCCCCAAGAGGCCATTCGCCAGCGTGGCCAGGTTCGCCGCCCACCGCCATCTCCGCGGGTGAGGCGTCACGGCACCTCCTCGGCGATCACGGTCTCCCCCGCGCGGACCATATCCCCCACGCGGCAATGGACGTGCACCCGCGCCCGGGGAAGGACCACGTCCACCCGGGATCCGAACGCGATCATCCCGAACCTCTCCCCGCGCTGGTAGTTGCGTCCCGGAGGATGATAGGAGATGCACCGGCGCGCGAGGAGCCCCGTGATCTGGATCACTTCCACGGGACCCAGGGGGGTTTCAAGGAGATAGCGCTTCTGGGAGTTCCCCGCCGCGGCCGGGGAGAACGCCGGGCGCTTGGGTCCGCCCCGGTCCTCCACGGAGATGAGCCGCCCCGGGAGGGGCACGCGGTTCACGTGCACGTTGGAGATGTTCATGAAGGTGGCCACGCGGATCCGGTCCCCCTCCTCCGTCACGGAGAGGATGCGGCCGTCCGCGGCGGCGAGGACGCCCGGCCGCAGGGACCGGCGCTCTGGATCGCGGAAGAAGGCGCCCAGGAAGACCGTGACCGCGGCGAGGGCCAGGGCGCCCACGAGGAGCGGGAGGGAGCGGGCGTATGCTCCCCCGGATGCGAGGATGAGGGCGAGGAGGAGGGATCCCAGGATCCAACCCCTACCCGGTCGGGCGAACCACATCGCACTCTCTTCCTACCTACGTACACCGGCTGGTGGGGGCAGCGCGCGACCACTGTGCCGGGTGTGGACCGCCGCTCCGGGAGACGGAATCGCCGTCCGGGACAAAAGCCTGAGGGCCCCCCGGAGGGCCTTCGAAGCGCCGGGAGGCGCGGAATTCAGGACTTGAGCACGATCTCGATGTTCACGCCGTCGGGCACCTGAATGCGCATCACCTGGCGCAGGGCGCGTTCGTCGGCGTCGATGTCGATGAGGCGCTTGTGGATCCGCATCTCCCAGTGGTCGATGGTGCTGGAGCCGCCTCCGTCCGGACCCTTGCGGACCGGCACCTTGAGGCGCTTGGTGGGGAGCGGGATGGGCCCGGCCATCTCGATGCCGGTGCGGCTGGTGATCTCCTTGATCTGGGAGCAGACGGCATCCACCTTCTTCGGATCCGACCCGCTGAGCGAGATCCGTGCCCTCTGCGCCATATACCCCTCCGGAACGACGACGGGATCACTCGCGCTTCTTGACGTCGATGACGACGCCGGCGGCCACGGTCTGGCCCATGTCCCGGATGGCGAAGCGTCCCAACTGCGGGAGCTCCTTGTACTTCTCCACCACGAGGGGCCGCTTGGGGGTGATCTTGACGATGGCGGCGTCCCCGGTCTTGATGGTCTGGGGGTTCTCCTCCGCCGCCTGCCCCGTCCGGGGGTCGAGGCGCTTCTGGATCTCGGTGAACTCGCAGGCCACCTGCGCGGTGTGGCAATGGAACACCGGGGTGTAGCCCGTGGTGATCACGGAGGGGTGGTTCAGGACCTGGATCTGGGCGATGAAGTACTCCGCCACGGTGGGGGGGGAGGAGGATGGTCCCGCCACGTCCCCGCGCTTGATGTCGTTCTTGTCGATCCCGCGGACGTTGAACCCCACGTTGTCGCCCGGCTCGGCCTGCTGGAGCTGCTCGTGGTGCATCTCGATGCTCTTCACCTCGCCGGTCTTGCCCGAGGGCATGAAGGTGATCTTGTCCCCCACCTTGAGACGACCCGTCTCCACCCGCCCCACCGGGACGGTCCCGATGCCGGTGATGGTGTAGACGTCCTGGACGGGGAGACGCAGCGGCTTGTCCACCGGCTTCTCGGGAACCTGGAGGTTGTCCAGGGCCTGCATGAGGGTGGGTCCCTTGTACCAGGGCATGTTGGGGGACTGCGTCTTGATGTTGTCGTCCTTGTACGCCGAGATGGGGATGAACGTCACCTGTTCGGGGATCTTGAACCCGATGCCCTTGAACAGCTTGGTGAGTTCCTCCTTGACCTCGTTGAACTTCGCCTCGCTGTAGTTGACCTCCTGCCGGTCCATCTTGTTGATGGCGGCGATGACCTGGCGGATCCCCAGCGTCCGGGACAGGAAGATGTGCTCCCGGGTCTGCTCCTGGACCCCTTCCGCAGCGGAACAGACGAGCACCGCCGCGTCGGCCTGGCTCGTCCCCGTGATCATGTTCTTCACGAAGTCCCGGTGGCCGGGGGCGTCGATGATGGTGAAGTAATACTTGTTGGAGTCGAACCGGCGGTGGGCGATGTCGATGGTGACCCCCCGTTCCCGCTCCTCCTTGAGGTCATCCATGACCCAGGCGAACTCGAAGGTCGCCTTTCCCTTGGACTCGGCCTCCTGACGGAATTTGTCGATCTCCTCCTGACGGATGACCCCCGCGTCCAGGAGGATCCGTCCGACGGTCGTCGACTTCCCGTGGTCCACGTGGCCGATGAAGACGAGGTTCAGATGGGGCTTCTGCGCCATGGATGAGTGCCTTCCGAGCGCGCCGAAGTACTCCC
>JAJZYH010000058.1 GCA_021798195.1 Thermoplasmata archaeon | reverse complement strand
TGATCGTCACCCTGATCGTGGGGATCCTGGGCACGCTGGTGGTCTTCGCCGCGTCCATGGGCTACCTCCAGCGCCGATCCATGCTCCGGGCCGGGATGTTCCTCGTGCTGCTGGCCGCCATCCTCTCCCTGGTGATCTCGGTGGGCGCCGCCGCGGCCCAACCTGCCGCCTTCAATATCGACACGTCTGGGCACCTCCCGAGCCAATCGCCGGCGAACAGCTATATCGGGTCGTGCAGCGGGAGTTCCACGGCGGGACAGGGGTTCTGTTCCCCCAATGAGTCCAGCGGTTGGGGGCCTTCGGTAGGGTGGTTCCTGGGACTGGCCGCTTTCGTGCTCTTCCTGCTCGGGTTCCTCTTCGTCTTTTCCACGCGCCGGGATCCCGTCACCCGGTCCGAGATCGAGCAGAGCGCGCCCGGGACCTTCAGCTTCAGCGGCGGTGCGCCTCCCCCGTTGCTCTCGCAGCCCATCGTCTGCCGGCGCTGCGGGACCCCCAACCCCGCAGGTGTGGCCAAGTGCGGCCGGTGTGGTCAGAAGCCCACCTGAAGTACGGGTGAACCCATTCCTTTCCCCGCTTTCTGCGAAGCGGGCTCAAGAGGAAGAGGGAAGGGCTCCCTCGGAGACCTTCCCGTCCGATGCGGGAGCCGAGGAGGCAGTATCCGAGGGGTTCCCCGGGGACCCGGAAGGTTCCTCCTCCGGCGTATCCCCACGTTCGAGGGAGGAGGCCGGTACGCCGAGCTTCTTTTCCAGGAGTTCCTTGATCCTCTTCCGATCTCCGGCCTCGAGGCCGAAGTACTCGGGGAATTTGCTGGTCGTGGTGAGTTCCAACGTGGCCCCCCGGGGAGAAGCGCGGATGAATCCCAGTTCCCGGAGCCGCTGGACTTCCTCGTAGGCCGAATCCCCCAGCATCTTCACGAGGAGGCTCTGGCGGACCGGCTGGTGATACGCGACCAGGGCCAGGGTCCGAAGCGTGCGTTGGGGAATGTCCGAGGAGGCCACCTGGTGGGCCACCGGCAAGTACTCGGGGCGGACCTGGACCGCCCACCCCTCTCCCGCCCGGCGTACCTCCAAGGCGGTGACCCGGGAGGAATAGTTCCTTTGCAGGTGCTTGATGACGCGTTGTACTTCCCGGAAATCCTGGGTGCCCAGGGCGGTGCATAGCTCGTGGACGGTGAGAGGCTTTCCGGCCGCGAACAGCATGGCTTCCACGCGGAGGATGAGGGCATCGCCCGTTCGTTGGGAAGCCGTTGGGTTCATGGCCGGTGTCTCCCCTCCTCTATGCGGCTTCCGGCGCGGGGATGCGTCCGGGACGCTCCTCGGAGGTCCGCCGGACCCGGATGGGCCCGACGCACGGGGCGTCCTGATGGAGCGTCACCACTCCTTCCCGGACGAGGAAGAGGGTGGCGATGAAGAGGGCCACCACCTTTTCCCGGGACGCGCTTCCCCCGAGGATCTCGCTGAAATCGAACTCTTCCCCCACCGGATGCGCGGCGACGGTTTCCCAGGCATGGGCCAGTTCGGATTCCGGGATGTCCCCGTGGACCAGGACCTCCCCGATGGCCCGCTGGGCCTCCCGCAATCGGTTCCGCGCTTCCTGGATCTCCAGGGAGCGTTTGGCCTGTTCCTCCGCCTCCTGAAAGGCGCGGGCCAGCTCCATGAGGCTCACCGGACGCGTCTCCGCATGCCGGACCATGGCCTCCAGAGGAGGTTCCGAGCCCGTGAGGACGCTGTGCGTCACGTCCACGGCCTCGGGAGTGGTCATCTCCCCCAGGTAGGTGTCGTCGATGGGGGAAAGCTCCCCCGTCCCGTCCCCCTCCATCGCTTCCGAGTGCCGGGTGGTGAGGATCTCCTGGGACTGGAGGAGGAGGATGTTCCAGGCCATGTAGATCAGGCGCCCGGCCACGGTGAAGTCCATTCCGATGTCCTTCACCCGGTCCATGTAGAGCTGCGTGAACTTCACGAGGTCGATCTCCCACGGGTTGAACTCCTCCGAGAGGACCAGTTCGAACAGGAGGGCGGTGGCCTTCTGGAAGGGATCCTGGATCACCACGTGGACCCCTTCCCGGAGGTCCTTCACCAGGCTCATGTACCGTTCCAGGAGATCGTCCGTGGAGAGGGATTCCCCGATCATCGCCTTGTTCCAGACCAGATAATTGAGGACCTTCTCCGCGGCCTCCCGGGAGACGGGAGGAGCCGTGGCCATTAGGGTGGCCGCCTCCTGGCTGGAGAGCGTCATTTGGCACCTCCTTCGAGCCCGCCGACCTGCACGGCGGCCAGGGCTGAGGGTGGTGTGGCGACGCTCTGGAGCTCCTTCTCGTCCACGTCCTTGATGTCATCGAGGGAGATCCCCACCACGCGGGAGATCCCGTCCCCGTGCATGGTGACCCCGAACAGGTGTTCGGCCCACTTCAGGGTCACCTTGCGCAGCGAGATCACGATGAACTGGGCCTTCGTGGAATTCCGGCGCAGCATCCGCCCGATGTTCTCCGCGTTCACCCCATCGAGGCTCATGTCCACCTCGTCGAGGACGTAGAGGGGGGAAGGATCGAAGCGCTGCAGGCTGAAGATGAAGGCCAGGGAGGCAAGGGATTTCTCCCCGCCGGAGAGCTGTTCCAGGCGCTGGACCTTCTTCCCCAACGGTTTGGCACGGATGAGGAGGCCCCCCTGGAGAGGGTCCTCGGGATTCTCAAGGACGAGTTCGCCCTCGCCCCCGCCCGAGAGTTCGGAATAGATCTGGCGGTAACTCTCGTCCGCCCCCTTCACCACCTCCACGAGGCGGGTCCGCTTCTTCGTTTCGATCTCCGCAACGAGGGAGTTCAGTCCTTCCTTTTCCTGGGCCAGACGGTCCACCTCGGACTGGAACTCGTCCAGGCGGGTCTTCTCCTGGTCGTACTGCTCCAGGGCTTGGGCATTGACGGGCCCGAGGGCCGAGATCTCCCGGTTCAATTCGTCGATCTTCTTCCGCAGGTCCTCCGGGTTCCCCTGCGGAGGCTCCGCATCGGGCGGCAGGTCCTTCGTCGCCTCCTCGGCCGCAGCAAGGCTCGCCTTCAGGGTCTCCAGGCGGACGCGGACCTCCGTGAGCATCGTGTTCGTCGACTCGAACTTCTGGTTCGTTCCCGACTCCTCGGCGGCGACTTGGGTGAGCGCGGCGGTGAGCCCATCCTTCTTCTTCTGGAGGGCCAGGGTGGCCTTGGTCTGGGTCTGCTCCACCCCCTGGAGGGCCTCCAGCCGGGCCTTGCACTCCTCGCATTCGCGCTGTTTGATCCCCAGGGCCTTCTTTCGCGCCGCTTCGTCGTCCCCCAGGGACTTCCACTCCTTCTTCTTCGCCTCCAGGAGTTCCCGGTTGGAGGCCACGGTGGAACGGAGGCCGGCCACCTGGGCCATGAGCGCGGAGTGGGTCTCGTTCAGTTGCGTCCCCTCCTCGGAGAGGCGCTTGAGCTTCATCGCCTGGCTCTGGGGGAGGCTCTCGAGGTATTGGCGGTTCAGTTCCTCGAGCTCCGACTGCAGGCGCTGGACCTCCTCCTGGAGCGCCTTGGCCCGGGCCTCGGCCACCTGGACCTCCTTGTCGGCCTCCGTCCCCCGGGCACCGGCCTCCCGTCGGCGCGTCTGGGCCGCCTCCAGGGCCTGCCGGGAGGTTGCGAGCTCCCGCTCCAACTGTTCCAGGCTGGAACCGTGGGCCGTGGCCTCTGCAGATCGCTTGGCCAGTTCTTCCCGGAGCTCCGTCACCTTCTGGGCCGTCTCCTCCAGTTCCTTCTTGGCGGAGGTGAGCTCCTGGCTCTTCGCCTGGATCTGGTCCCCCAGGTGCTTGAGCTGGGCCGCGTTATCGTTCCCGCGGCCCCGGGGGCCGGCGCCCAGGAACCCACCGGTCATGGCTCCGGAGGCTTCGAGGAGCTCCCCCCGGAGGGTCACCAACCGGACGCCTCCCATCTGGGCCCGCGCCTGGGAGAGATCCTCCATCACCAGGGTCTCCCCAAAGACGAACCACAGGGCGGCGGAGAGTTCCGCATCGGCCTTCACCAGATCCAGGGCGAATCCGCGGCAACCGGTGGAACGGGCCACCACCAGGCTCTTCCCGTGGGGCCGTCCGCTCACCATCTTGTTCAGTGGAAGAAGCGTGACGCGCCCCTTCTTCTCCCGGTTCAGGAGGTCGATGCACCGGGCCGCCACCTCGTCGGTCTCCACCACAAGGGCCTGGAACCGGTTCCCCGCCGCGACGCTGAGGGCCGTGGCGTACTCCTCATCGTAGCGGATCAGATCCTCCACCTTTCCACGGATGCCGTCGACCTTCCCGAGGTTGCGCTGGGCCAGGAGGAAGTCCACGGCCTGCTGCAATCCTCCCCCGGGGTTCCCCATGCGCTCCTTGAGCCGGCCATCCAGGGCGTAGTACTGGCGGTTGAGTTCCGCAAGGTCCGTCTCCAGGGTCTCCACCTTCTCGGTGAGGGCCTTCTCCCGGGCGGTGAGCTTGTGGAGGTCGTTCATGAGTTCCTGGGAACTCTTCTCGCCGCCCCGCTGGTTGGCCCGGAGCCCCTTGATCTGGTATTCGAGGTCGTTCACCTCGGTCTGACGGGTGCGGACCTCCTCTTCGGCCGAGGCCAGGTCGTGGGCGGAGGTTTCGGCGGCGGTCTTCGCCGCAGAGACCTTCTCCACCGCGCTCTGCCAGGCCGTCTGCTTGGCGGTGACTGCCTGCTGGGCCTTGAGCTGCTGCCGACGGATCTCCACCACGTGCCCGTGGGAGTCCGATGTGGCTTCCTGAGCCTCCTTGAGAGCCCGATCGTGGGCGGCCTTGGCGGTCTCTGTCTCACTGAGACGCGCCTCCAGTTCCGTGAGCTGCTTGGATTGTCCCTCCAGCTCCCGGGCCCGCTGCTGGATCTCCTCCTGGAGCGACTTCCTCTGCGATTCCAGCTTCTCGATCTCTTCCTGGAGGTGGTCCACCTCGGTGCCCAGGCGCCCCAGGGCGAGCCTCTGCTGGTCCAGTTCGTTCTTGAGGCGGACCGCCTCCTCGCCGCCCCGGCGGGCGATCTCCTCCTCCACGGAGCCGATGGCTTCCTGGAGTCGCGTCCGCTCTGTGGCGAGCTCCACGAGCCGGGACTTGAACTTCTCCAGCGAGGCGGAAAGCTCCTGGGATCTCTGCTCCTGGGAACGCACCTCCTGCGTGAGTCGGGCGCGGGTCACCCGGGCGAGGAGGGTCTCGAACCCTCTCCTTTCGTCATCCAGTTTCTTGTAGGTGAGGGCCTGGGCCCGCTGGCCCTCGAGTTCCCCCAGCCGTCGGGTCACTTCCCCCAGGAGCGTGTGGATCTCCCCGAGATTCTTGTCCAACTCCTCCTTCTTGGATTCGGCCCGATGGAGGTCCTCGTCGAACTGGGCGATCCCGGCCAGGCGCTCCACCACGACCCGCCGTTCCAAGGGGCTCATGGCCACGATCTTGTTGACGTCCCCCTGCTGGACCAGGTTGTACCCATCCCCGGAGAGGCGGGCATGGGCCAGCAGGGTCTCCATTTCCCCCTGCGTGGATTTCCGGTTGTTCACGTAGAAGTAGGAATAGTAGCCGTCGGGATCACTGGGAGCCATCTTCACGTAGCGCGTGAAGGTCACCTCGTCGTCCTCGACGGCCAGGGCGCGGTCCCGGTTGTCGAAGACGAGGGAAACCTCGCACTCGGAGGCCGGCTTCTTGGAGACCCCCCCGTTGAAGAAGAGATGCGTGAGCCGATCTGCACGGAGCGCCTTGGAGCTGGGCGGGCCCAGGACGAAGAGGATGGCATCAGAAATGTTCGATTTTCCCATCCCGTTGGGCCCCGCGACGCCCGTGAACCCGGGGGAGAACGGGACCTCGGTCATTCCGGCAAACGACTTGAAGTTCCTGAGTTTCAACCGCTTCAGATACATCCCGAGACCCCTTGTTGGTTGTCAGGCGTCTGTCGCCGGAATGGCC
>JAJZYH010000057.1 GCA_021798195.1 Thermoplasmata archaeon | reverse complement strand
CATCCCAGGGGTCCGCGAGGCCATCGGTGGCGAGCTTGTAGACTCCCATGATGAGTGCGTTGCCCGCGAGAGCGTAGCGGAAGCCCTTGTCCTTGTGGGTCAGCCAACCCACCACCAGCGAGAGGGGAAACTCCACGGCGAATGCGCCCGTGAGGAGGGGGGTGATCCCGGGCGACAACTCGAATCCGGACACGCGGCTGACCGGTCCTGCGGGAAAGGAAGGAGGGTCTTAAACGCCCCTCCCCCGCCCCCTGTTTACCGCTTCACCAGGCCGGGCGGGTCGGGTGCCGAACCCATTGGGATGGGGACCGATCCGCTCCGGTTCCGGGAACCCTAATCTGTGAGCGAACAGAACGACATAGCCGCCCTCACTTGCTCCACGTGGCCCCAAGGGGCCCAAGGAATGATATGTCGGAAAGGAAGAGTTTGTGGAGGGCAGTCGTTGCGATCGTGGTGCTGGCGGCATTCGTTCTCCCGACGGCCGCATTGGCCGTCAATGCCGGGAGCACCGTGAGCCCGTCGGTGACCCAGGTCTTGCGCTCCCCGGGATTGCCCGCCGCGGCGGTGGGTGCGAGCGGTCCGCTCGCCCAGGTGCTGGGTCCCGCGCAGGTCCCTGACGTCCTCGGGGATTATTCCATCGCGGTGGACTCCCCGGCCTACAACCCCTCCGCCCCGCTCACAGTGACGGTTTCTCTCAAGCCTTCCGGGGATCTGTCGTCGTACGCTAGCGCGGTGTCGAACCCCAACAGCCCGGACTTCCGGCAATATCTCACCGCAGCCGCGGTTGGAGCCCAGTTCGGGAATCCCGGCTACGCAAGCGCGGTGAGCTACTTCACAGGATATGGCCTCACCGTTCAGCCCAGCGCCACGGGCCTGGCCCTCACGGTATCCGGAACGGTGTCGCAGATCGCCGCTGCCTTCCACACGGACATGCAGGCCTATTCCCTGACCTATACCTCCCAGGGCGCTTGGAACCCCCTCTTCGGAAACCAGAGCGGGGTGAAGAATTCCACGAGCTCCCGGGTCTTCTACGCCAATTCTCAGAGCGTCTCCCTGCCCCAGAGCCTGGTGGCCGTGGTCAACGGCATCGTAGGGCTTGACGAGATCCCGGCCACTCCGAACTTGGCGATGCCCCCTGGATTGTATCCCCAGGCCATCCCCACGAACATCAACTGGTCGGCGTACAACGTTTCGCAGGCCCCCTCCCAATTCTGCTTCTTCGTCTCGTGTACCGCCCTCCCGTATCTGGGCCTCTCGGGTGCCAACTTCAGTTATGCGAGCTTCTCGGGAACGTTCCTCTGCTTCTTCTATGGAATCTGCGGGGATTATCAGTTCCTCTGGCCGGGCACCATGCACGTGCTCATGGGCGCACAAAGCCTCTGGGACGGCAGCGGAACCATCGCGAGCGAGCCGGACCAGGGCCAGGGGGTCACCATCGCCCTGGTGGAGGTGGGATGCGCCCTTCCTTCGGACCTGAGCTCCTTCAGCCAGCAGGTCTTCGGGAACCCCAACTATGTTCCCAGCCACGTGACCCAGATCGCCCTCCAGGGGCCTACGGCCATCGTGCCCAATGACAATCTCAACAACTGTATCCTCAATGGATTCTTCTGGGGTTGGACCCTGGAGACGGAGCTGGACCTGGAGTATGCCCTCACCATGGCGCCTCAGGCCCACATCGACGTCATCGGCCTTCCCAGCGCCTTCTTCAGTGCCTTTGACTCGTCGTACCTGACCATTGCCCAGTATCTCACCACGGGTGCCCCCGTGAACATGCCCTCGTCGGTGGGTGTGGTGGTCCAGGGCTCCTCCGGCGCCGATGCGGCCTCGGTCTCCATCACGTCGAACTCCTACGGCGCGGCGGAGTTTGCCCAGTACTTCTTCGGGGCACCCATGTACATCACCGTGGAGGATCAGGCCTTGGAGACCCTGAATTTGGTGGGGGTCACCAATTTCTTCGCGAGCGGGGACGGCGGCGCCGCCTTGGCAGCGGGGGCAGGGATCCCGGCAGACGCCATCGGATCCACGGCCGTGGGTGGGGGCCAGATCACCGCGCTGGGGGCAAGTCCCAACGGACCGGAGGCATTCCCGCCCAGCAGCAACTGCGTTCCGTACTTCTTCGCGTCGAGTCCCATGTGCTTCGCACCCGCCACCGCGGATGGGGCTTACACGTACTGGAGCTACGGCTTCGGACTCAGCGGGACCTTCCAGGGGATTGTGGGTGGAGGGTTCGGGTCCTCCTTCACGCATGCACAGCCATGGTGGCAGAACGCGCTGGATACCTACTCTACGGGGACGCGGGTGGTTCCTCAGATCAGTGGGTCCGCGGCGTTCAACATGACCATCTGGGCCTTCGGCCAATGGTTCCTGACGTTCGGCGGGACATCGTTCGCCACCCCCATCACGGCAGGGACTTGGGCGCTCATCGAGGAGCAGGCCAACGTGGCGTTTGGGACCCCCAAGATGGGGGACATCAACCCCTTGCTCTTCGCGGCCCACAACGCCTACGAGGCGGGGGTGTCCAGCTTCGCGGCCGACCCGTACCTGCCCATGCTCCCCAGCGGCGTGGGGTTCGATTCGGCACCCACCAACAGCTTCGACTGGTACTATTCGAACCTGTCCATCAATGAGCCCAGCGACCCCATCTTGCCGGTGTGGTACCCGTCCCTCGCGGCGTCCACGGGGCCCGGATGGACGTTCCTGGGTGGATTGGGGATGCTCCAGGCCGAGGTGCTGGACAACGAGATCATCGGGCAGACGCCCTCCACGCACCATGCGCTGGACAACGAGCCCTTCAGCGTCCTCGAGGTGACTCCTGGGGGATTGGTCCCCATCACCACCCTGGCGGGCGGTTCGACCTACACCCTGCAGGTGGTGCTGGCCAACGGACAGACTGGCGGGTACTACAATGTGGCCGCCTATTCCGGGGGTCTCCAGAACGGGGTCTATGGCGGAGGCATGGTCACCACCATGCAGACGGGGGCGAATGGCCAGTTCACCTACACGCCCACCTACGCGGTCCCGCCGCTCTCCATCCAGGACTCGGAGTACGGCTACTTCCTCGTGACCAGCGTGGGCTCCAACGATTGGTCGTTCCAACCTTTCGCGGTGGGGACGCCTCCCGCGAGCGGGGACCTCTCGCTGTGCGTCACCGATGCGTACGGGGTCTGCCAGTCGAGCGTCGCGGAGGTGACCGGCTTCACCGTGCACACCACGGGATTCTACAACCAGTACGGATCCTCTACGGTGGAGCTGAACGGAGCACCCGTCGCGGACTCCTTCGTGGCCGAGACGGTCATCCAGACCCAGTTCGCCCTCTCGGACCCCACCATGCCCCCCGCGAGCTACGCCCCGGGCGTGGTGGTGGGCGGGACGCTCTCGGACGGGCGCGGCAACGCCCTGTTCTGGACGAACCCGCTGGGACTCCAGGAGGTCAACGGAGAGCTCATGACCCAGATCGTGGAGCTCACCGCCTACTATGAGGGGCTTGTTTCCAACACGGTCCTCGTCTTCGTGGAACCCCAGTCCGGGTCGATGCTGCCGCAGCTCTCCATGGCCGACGTGACGAGCTCGGGAAACGTGGTGGGCCAGATCACCCTGTCCGACATGAAGTGGACGGACTTCCTGAACGTCTCGGTGGGAAGCTCTCCCGGTCAGTACGTGAACTACACTTGCCCGGTACCCACGGAGTTCCTGGGGGCGCCGCCGTCGCCGCCGGGAGGATACGGGTTCACCCAGCCGCCCAACACGATCCCCTTCCCGGGTGGGATCTGCCAGCCGTTCCTGGATACCACGACGGGGATGTGGCAGAGCGGGATCGACAATGCCATCCTGCCCGTGAACATCTCCACAGCCGGGGTCCAGGGCGCGGTGGTGGTGAGCATCCTCGCCGGGGGAACGAACGACCTCTCGTTCACGTTCTCCTTCTTCGGGTTCACGTTCTCGTTCATGGACCAGCAGTACCCCATCTACTGGCAGGACCCCCTGGTGTTCCTCCCCGCGAGCCTGACCCAGAGCGCGGCCGCGCCCACCGATGTCCTGGGGACCGACACATTCTCCTGGACGGGAACGACCTACCCCGGAGCCCAGTCGGCCCTGACGCTGGTCTCCCCCGCCGGATCTGAGGTGCTCTCCCACAGCCTCTCGGGAACCTACTCCCTGAACACGGCCACTCTCTCCGACGGATGGTACACGGTCACCTACACCGAGACGGGGTTCGGGGCATCCACCACGAAGAGCGTGGAGTTCTACGCGGCGAACCAACTGGCGGCCGAGAGCGCCACCATCGCCTCCCTGCAATCCCAACTGGCCACGGCCAACCAGACCATCACGACGCTGCAGAGCCAGCTGGCCTCGGCGACCGCGGAGGAGGCCACGTTGCAGGCGGAGCTCAACTCGGCCGAAGCGCAGATCACGACCCTCCAGTCCGAGCTTTCCCAGGCGAACGCCAACATCGCCACCGAGTCGGCCCAGATCGCCACCTTGACGACCGAGCTCGCCCAGGCGCAGGCGAATGTCACTGCGCTCACCTCCCAGGTGAGCCAGCTCCAGGGACAGATCGGGACCCTCCAGTCCCAGGTGTCCTCCTTGGAGGCCCAGGCGGCCACGCTCCAGGGCGAATTGGAGTCGAGCCAGAGCAGCAACGCGGCCTTGCAGGCCCAGCTCAACACCGTGAACGCCCAGATTCAGGCCGATACGTCCACCATCAGCTCCCTGAGGACACAGGTGGCATCCGACAATGCCACCATCGCGGCTGACGAAAACCAGATCTCGTCGCTGCAGAGCCAGGTGCACACCCTCCAGGAGAAGCTGAACGCCAAGCAGGACTATGTGGCGCCCGCCTGGTACACCTACGGGGGAGGGATCGTGCCCATCCTTCTCCTCGTGGTGGGTATCTTGGCCGGGGTGGGAACGGGGATTGCCGTGAGCCGACGCCGACGCGGTACGGGGGCCGATGGGGAGGAGAAGTCCCCCTCGGGCTCCCGAACCCCTTCTTACGAGGGGATTGGGATGGCGGGCGTGGAACCCGCCACGAAGGAGGGACGGGACCCGGAAAAATCAGACCGACCGGTGTTCGGCAAGGCGCTGAGCGCGGGGCAGCTCACCACGATCCGCCAGTCCATCGAGGCACAGGTTGAACTGATCCGGGCCGGCCGCCTGCGGGAGGCGCGGGAGCTGAGCTCCCACACCTGCGAGGCCATGATGGCCATCTCCTACCAGATGGGTCAAGGAATGGAGGATAGCCTCATCGGTTACCGGTGAATCCCTCCCGTTTGGCGAAACCCCTTCCGGAACCCTTTCCCCACATTTTTCACTGCGCATTGACTCCTTGACACAAAGTGACCTTGGGCCGGTGGAATCCGGACCCGGGGTGAGTTCGCCGAGGAAAACTCCCAGATCGAGGACCATTCAGGTCAGGTCCCCGGGTTCCGTGGTGGATCATGCCTGAATGGAGGGGAGCGGGAAGCACGATTGCCAACGCACAGCCCGGAGGTAGGTCACTGTGCGTTCCGACCCGGGAGAGGCGACCGGGTCCGCATGTTCTCCCGGGCAGAGGGACCCTCCTCATGGAGAGCCAAGATCTTTGCCATACCTCGGCGGAGGATTTCCATTGCCGTGGGCGGGCTCACTCCCAGAAGGCGGGCGATGTCCTTCAGATGAGCACGGCGTGGTTGGTCATAGTACCCTAACTGATGGGCGATCCCCAAGGCGAGCTCCTGGCGCTCGGTGAGACAATTGGGGGCCCGGAACCTCTTCACATGGGTCATGGAGACCGGGCGGACGCCATGGGCCTCCAGCTCCTTGATGAGAGAACTGATCTGAGAGGACTCCCGGAACAGGAGTCGCCATTCCACCATGGCGGATCCCCGCGCGGAGGCCGGCGATCCTTGGAGGAACGGACAGTCCAGGCAGACGGATTCCGTTGCAAAGGATGCGGCACAGGGGACGGGGGTGG
>JAJZYH010000056.1 GCA_021798195.1 Thermoplasmata archaeon | reverse complement strand
GAATCCGAAGTGCTGTGCGTGAGATCTGCTCGGTCCGGGATGTGGTTCGGGAGACACCCAACACTGTGACCCTCCGTTTCGAGCATCCCAAGGCCGCCCGGCCGGGTCAGTTCGTCATGGTCTGGATCCCGGGCGAGGATGAACTCCCCATGTCCCTCTCCTATGTCCGGGAGGGGGAGCCCAAGGGGGTGACCATCAAGGCCATGGGAGAGACCACCCGGCGCCTGCTCTCCATGCGCCCGGGAGCACCCATCGGGATCCGAGGGCCGTACGGGGTACCGTTCGACCTGAGCCCCCGACGGATCCTCGTGGTGGCCGGAGGTTCCGGCGCCGCCATCCTGGCCCCGGCGGCGGAGTACGCGCAGGGATCGGGAGCGGAGGTGACCGTGGCCAACGGAGCCACCACGGCCCGGGAGCTCCTCTTCCCACGCCGCCTGCAGGAAGCCGCGACGGGAGGTTACCACGAAGCCACCGACGATGGCACGCAGGGACGGAGGGGGTTCGTCACCGACCTCGCGGCGGATCTCCTCCAGGCGGGGCGCTTCGATGCCCTCTGGACCTGCGGCCCGGAGATCATGATGGAGAAGCTCTACCGGGAGGCCCTGCGACGGGGCGTCCCCTTCTTCGCCTCCGTGGAGCGCCACATGAAGTGCGCCATCGCCATGTGCGATGCATGCGCGTTCGGGCCCTATCACGTCTGCTCCGACGGGCCCGTCTTCTCGGGGGAGCAGATCGCCAGGGTGGAGGATTTCGGCCGCTTCAAGAGGGCCCCCAGCGGGGCCCGGGTGCGGCCGTGAGGGACGCCGCACCGTCCCCGACGGCCGGTGTCGGGCATGCTTCTTTATCTATGCTCGCCGTCCCCGTCTCCCGGAGCCGCGCATGAAGTTCGTCGTGGTCACCGGTGGCGTCATCTCGGGATTGGGAAAGGGCATCACCACGAGTTCCCTCGCCCGGCTGTTCAAGGCCCGTGGCATTGCCGTCACCGCCGTCAAGATCGACCCCTACCTCAACGTCGACGCGGGGACCATGAACCCGTACCAGCACGGGGAGGTGTTCGTCCTCGACGACGGAACCGAGGTGGACCTCGACCTGGGGAACTACGAGAGGTTCCTGGGCCAGAGCCTCCCCGGGAGCCACAACATCACCACGGGGAAGGTCTACCGGAGCGTCATCGAGAAGGAGCGCCGGGGGGACTACCTGGGGAACACGGTGCAGATCATCCCCCACGTCACCGGTGAGGTGAAGCGGATGATCCGGGAGGCGGCGAAGGCCGCCGGCGCCGAGCTCACCCTCATCGAGGTGGGCGGCACGGTGGGCGACATCGAATCCATGCCGTTTTTGGAGGCGCTCCGGGAGATGCAGCAGGAGGTGGGAGGACGGGAGAACATGGCCTTCGTCCACACCACTCTCGTCCCCGTGGTGGGCCCCGTGGGGGAGCTCAAGACGAAGCCGACCCAGCATTCGGTCCGGGAGCTCCGCTCCATCGGCATCCAGCCGGACATGATCGTCGCCCGGGGCTCCCTCCCCCTCACGCCCGACATCAAGGCCAAGATCTCCCTCTTCTGCGACGTCCCCCTGGAGGCCATCATCTCCGTCCCCGACCAGCCCTGTGTGTACGACGTCCCGCTCCTGTTCGAGGCGCAGGGGGTGGGGGAGTACATCGTCCGGCGCCTGGGCCTCCCCTCCCACGCGGCGGACTGGACCCGGTGGAAGGAGTTCACCGCGCGCTACCGCCAGGGGGACCAGGAGATCAACATCGGCGTGGTGGGCAAGTACGTGGAGCTCAAGGATGCCTACCTCTCCCACATCGAATCGTTCCACCACTGCCAGGGGCACCTGGGGGTGAACCTGAACCTCCACTGGTTCGACTCGGAGGAGCTCGCGCCCAATTCCCCGGCAATCCAGCGGCTCCTCAAGATGCAGGCCATCCTGGTTCCCGGCGGATACGGGGTCCGGGGGGTGGAGGGGAAGATCCGGGCCATCGGGATCGCCCGGGAGCGGAAGATCCCGTTCCTGGGGGTGTGCCTGGGATTCCAGCTGGCCACCTGCGAGGTGGCCCGCGACCTCGCGGGGCTCACCGACGCGAACTCCACGGAGTTCGACTCCGAGACCCCCCATCCCGTGGTCACGTTGCTCGACTCCCAGGTCGGAGCCCACGGCCTGGGGGGGACCCAGAGATTGGGGTCCCAGAAGGTCCTCCTCGCCGAGAACTCGCGCATTCGGGAGCTCTACGGGCGGGCGGACATCTGGGAGCGGCACCGGCATCGCTACGAGGTGAATCCGAAGTACCTCCCCCAGCTCGCGGAGCGCGGCTACCGGGTCACGGGGACCTCTCCCTCGGGCCTCGTGGAGGCCTTCGAGCTCGAGGGCCACCCATACTTCGTGGGGGTCCAGTTCCACCCGGAATTCCTTTCCCGCCCCGAGACCCCCCATCCCCTCTACCTGGGCCTGGTCAAGGCGGCTCTATCCCACCAGGAGGCTGACGTCACTGTCCCCGCCAGCAGTCCGCCGGCGATCGCGTGAGCTCGCCGGAGCCGTGGGAGAGACCGTCCGGGTGGCCGGACACCTCCAGGACTACCGGGCGCTGGGCGGGGTCGCCTTCGCCCTCCTCCGGGACCGCTCGGGGCTCGTCCAGGTCACGCTGAAGAAGGGCGTCACCCCGCCGGCCCTCTTCGAGCTCCTGGAGGGTGTTCCCCGGGAGTCGGTCCTCCGCGTGGATGGGACGGTGGCGGCCAACCCCCGCGCCCGGGTGGGGGCCGAGGTGCTGCCGGACCGGATCGAGGTGCTCTCCCGGGCCGAGGTCCCCCTCCCACTGGGGGTGGTGGACAAGGTCCACGCCGACCTGGACACACGGTTCAATCATCGTGTGCTGGACCTGCGCAAGCCCGAGGTCCAGGCCCTGGTGGGCCTCCGGGCCGCCCTCCTCGACGGGTTCCGGGAGACCTTCCGGGAACTGGGGTTCGTGGAGGTGGAGACCCCGAAGATCCTCCGGCAGGGTGCCGAAGGGGGCGCTACCATGTTCCCCGTGGACTATTTCGGCACCCGCGCCTACCTGGCGCAGAGCCCCCAGCTCTACAAGCAGATGCTCATGGCCACCGACCTGGAGCAGGTCTTCGAGATTGGCCCCGCCTTCCGGGCGGAGCCCTCGGACACGCAGCGGCACCTTACCGAGTTCACCAGCATCGACGCCGAGATGGCCTACCTCGAGGGGCCGGAGGACCTCTGGCGGATGGTGGAGCGCCTGGTGAGCGGGAGCCTGCGCGTCGCCCGGCGCCGGCTCCAAGAGGAGGGGTCTCCCCTGGCCGGCTCGGTGCCCGAGCCGAGCCCCCCCTTCCCCCGGGTCCCCTTCTCCCAGGCGGCGGAACTCCTGGGGCGGGTGCCGGGGTCGGATTCGTTCGAGGCGGACTTCCAGACGGAGGATGAGAAGCGGCTGGGGGAGATCCTGCCAGCGCGGTTCGGGAACGATTTCTATTTCCTCACCGAATTCCCCACGGCCATCAAGCGGGGGACCTTCTACGCCATGCGCCAGGACGACCACCCGGACCGGACGAACTACTTCGACCTCGACTTCCGGGGGCAGGAGATGCTCTCCGGGGGCCAGCGGGAACACCGCCTCCCCATCCTCGAGGCGCAGATCCGGGAGGCGGGCCTCTCCCCGGAGAGCTTCGGAGCCTACCTGGAGGCGTTCCGCTACGGGATGCCGCCGCACGGCGGCTTCGCCCTGGGGCTGGACCGGCTCGCGGCCCGGATCGCGGGGATCGCCAACATCCGCGAGGTACGGCTCTTCCCCCGGGACCGGTACCGTTTGGAACCCTGAAGGGGACCGAGGAGGCTTCGAGGACCATGGTGCTCGCGGAACGGGCCGCGCTCTCCCCTGGCGACATGGAGAGCCGCTGGACCACCTTCCTCGAGGAGGCGGACCTGCGGGGCCGCGTCCTGGAGGTGGCCGAGCGCTACCCCGAGCTCCGGTCCCTCGAGGTGCCGTTCAACCTCATCGACCGCCACAACAGCGAGCTCGCAGACGCCTTCCTGGAGCGCCCGGAGATGGCGCTCCGGGCCGCCCAGGAGGCGATCCGGCAGATGATCCCCGAGGCGCTCAGCCCGTCGGGGCCCATCCGTCTCCGGGTCACCGGCCTTCCGCACTCCCGGCGGACCCCCATCCGCCTCCTCCGGGAATCCCACATCAACCGCTTCCTCGCCATCGAGGGGATCGTCCGGCGGGCCAGCGAGGTCCGCCCCCAGGTGGTCGATGCCGTCTTCGAGTGCGCGGCCTGCCGGATCCACATCCACTGGCCCCAGGAGGAGGGGAGCCTCCTCTTCCGCGAACCCCTCGAGTGCGACAAGGAGCAGGGAGGGTGTGGGAAGCCCGCCGGCCGGACGCGCTTCACGCTCCTTCCCAACGAGTCGGTCTACATCGATTCCCAGCGGCTGGAGATCCAGGAAAACCCCGAGAGCCTCAAGGGGGGGGCCCACCCCGAGGCGCTCCCGGTGGTCCTCACCGAGGACCTGGTGGGCCAGATCGTGCCGGGCAACCGCCTGGTGGTGAACGGGACCCTGAAGAGCGTCCAGCGGATGACGGCCTCCCGCGGAGGGACCACCCGCTCCAGCGTCTTCGACCTGGTCCTCCTGGCCGACTCGGTGGAGCGGGAGGACCGGGAGTACACCGACATCCCCATCACCGACGAGGACCGGCGGGCCATCGAATCCCTGCGCGGGCAGTCGGGGCTGGTGGAGCGCATCGTGGACTCCCTGGCCCCCAGCATCCGGGGGATGCGCACGGAGAAGGAGGCCATCGCCCTGCAGCTCTTCGGGGGGATCCCCAAGGAGCAACCGGATGGCGTCCACATCCGCGGGGACATCCATGTGCTCCTCGTGGGGGATCCCGGGGTGGCGAAGAGCCAGCTTCTGCGCTGGGTGGCCAGCATCGCTCCCCGGGGCGTCTACACCAGCGGCAAGGGGGCCACGGCCGCCGGGCTCACCGCCGCCGCGGTCAAGGACGACTTTGCCGGCGGGCGATGGACCCTCGAGGCGGGCGCCATGGTGCTCGCCGACGGGGGCTCCCTCATGGTGGACGAGCTGGACAAGATGAGCCCCGAGGACCGCTCCAGCATGCATGAGGCCCTGGAATCGGGGACGGTCTCCATCTCCAAGGCGGGCATCACGGCGACCCTCCGGGCCCGGTGCCCCGTGCTCGCCGCGGCGAACCCCAAGCTGGGGCGGTTCACCAGCGACAAGCTGCCCGCGGAGCAGATCGATCTCCCCCCCACGCTCCTCTCCCGGTTCGACGTCATCTTCGCCATCCTGGACCGTCCGGACCAGGACCGGGACCGCAGCCTCGCCGGGGAGATCCTCACGCAGCACGTGGAGGCGGAAGAGCGCGAGGCGATCCGGGCCTCCGGGATGTCCCCCCGCCGGGAGACCTACCTCCCCCCGTTCAGCCCCGATTTCCTGCGCAAGTACATCGCCTACGCCAAGCAGAACGTCTTCCCGGTGATGGAGGCGACGGCGCACCAGAAGATCCTGGACTTCTTCGTGAGCCTCCGGCGCCAGGGCGAGGGGGAGCACAAACCGGTCCCCATCACCCTGCGCCAGGTGGAGGGGCTGGTCCGACTCACGGAGGCCTCGGCCCGGGCCCGCCTGTCCCCGGTGGCTTCGGAGGAGGACGCCGACCGGGCCATCCGCGTCATGGAGCATTTCCTGCGGACCGTGGTCGCCTCCGAGGGGAACCGCCTGGACATCGACGTCATCACGGTGGGCGTGAGCTCCAACAAGCGCGACCAGATCAGCACCCTGCGCCAGATCATGCGGCAGCTGGAGGAGAGCACGCCCGAGGGGTTCACGCCCCGCGAGGTGGTGGAGGCGGCGGAGCGCCAGGGGATGAGCCGCGACCGGGCCCAGAAGCTCCTCGATGAGATGCAGCGCCTGAACGACATCTATTCCCCCCGTCCCGGGGTCCTGCGCCTCATGGAGTGAGAGGGAGGGAGCCTTCCCCCTCGGGAGGGGGTCCGGCAGGTTCATCTCCCCC
>JAJZYH010000002.1 GCA_021798195.1 Thermoplasmata archaeon | reverse complement strand
CTGAAGAGGTGGGCTTTCTCGATGCGCCACTTTGTAAGCCTCGCGAACCCTCGGGCGCAACTGGGAGGAGAGACCGGGGCGGCGCCGGTTCAAATACGCCCGCCGTCCTCGTCCTTGACATGGCCCGGGGAGTCGTACTCATGTCGGGGGGGATCGACTCCCCCGTGGCGGCGGACATGATGCTCACCCGGGGGCATGAGCTCGTCGCCGTTCACATGGACAACCGCCCGTTCACCGACGACAGCCCCCTCGAGAAGGTGAAGGACCATCTCAAGGTCCTCGAGGAGCGCCACGCCCGGCGCATCCCCCTCTACATCCTTCCCCATGGGACGACCCAGATCGACCTCATGCGCAACACCACCCGCCACTTCGGATGCATCCTGTGCCGGCGGTTCATGTGGCGTTCGGCGGAGCTCGTCGCGGAGAGGGAAGGGGCCAGCTTCCTCGTCACCGGAGAAGCGTTGGGGCAGGTGGCCAGTCAGACCCTCTCCAACATGCGGTCGGCCACGGTGGCGGTGCGGATGCCCATCGTTCGCCCGCTCATCGGGTATGATAAGAGGGAGATCGAGGAACTTGCCCAGCACCTGGGGACGTACGGGATCTCCACGCGCCCCGGGCTCTGCTGCCAGGCCGTCCCCGACCGGCCGGCCACCCGCTCGAACCTCCTCCAGATCCAGCGGGAGGAGGACAAGATCGACGTGGAGCAGATCCTGTCGAGCGTGCTCCGGAAGGCGGTGGTGCAGTGAGCTATTCCCAGCTCCAGCTTTGTTCCAACAAGGGAGCCTTCGAAGCGATCCCCAACCCCAAGCTCCACCTGGACCTGGGGCGGGCCAAGGAACGGTTCGAGACCATGGGATGGCCGGTCCTGGATGCCCGGGTGATGCTCATCCTCCAGCGAACTCCGGAGGTCACGCTCCTGAGGGACGGGAAGATGGTGATCAAGACCCGGGCGCCGGAGGAAGCAGAACGCGCGTTCCAAGAGGTCCTGAGGGCCCTGGCTCTCCTCTGACCCCCGAGCGCCCACGCTTCCGGGAACTCCGGTTCACGCAAAGTTGCGCGGTTCCAAAGGACGGGAATCCAAGCCCGGATCCTGTGCGGTCTCAGACCTTCTGCCGCGGCCCCTTGTGGGGCGCCGGGGCCCGGGGACGGTCCCCATCGGAAGTGCCCTCCGAAGGGGATGGGTTGTGGGGAGGCCACATCCTTTTTACGTTCCCTCCCCGTCCCACCACCGGGGAGGGGAGCCGATGGAGAAGGTCTGGGTGGCGGGAGCTGCCATGAACCGGTTCGGGAAGATGACGGACACGGGGCGGGAGGCTGCCACCAAGGTGGCGCTGGACGCGCTCGATCGGGCGGGTCTAGAACCCAAGGACATCGGCTACACGTTCGTGTCCAACGCGTTCGGGATCGCAGAGAAGCAGGCCCATGTGGGCCCTCTCATCAACACGTCCTTGGGCATCCCCGAGGTCCCGTCCTGCACCATCGAGTCGGCGTGCTCTTCCTCCTCGGCGGCTCTCCACGAGGCCTTCGTACACGTGGCAGGCGGCTTCCTGGATGCCGCCCTCGTGGTGGGCGCCGAGAAGCTGAGCCACCTCGACACCCTCGCGTCGACGAGCTATTTCGCCATGGGCGCGGATTACGCGTATGAATCCCGCAACGGGGCCACGTTCCCGGGCCTCTATGCCACTCTGGCCACCGCCCACATGCACCGGTACGGGACCAAGGCCGAGGAGCTGGGTGCCGTGGCGGTGAAGAACCACGCCAACGCGGCCCATAACCCCCACGCCCATTTCCAGAAGCCCATCACCATGGAGACCTACCTGGGCTCCGCCCCGGTCGCCTGGCCGCTCAAGCTCTACGATTGCTGCCCGTTCTCCGACGGGGCCGCCGCCGTGGTGGTGGTGAACCCCGAGAAGTTCCGGAACCGCCTCAAGGCCGTGCCGGCCCTGATCCGCGCGTCGGCGAGGTCCGGCAGCATCGCGGCTCTGCAGGATCGGACGGACCTCACGGGGCTCCCCGCGTCCCAGCTCGCCGCCGAGAAGGCCTTCCGCCAGTCCAAGCTGGAGCGGAAGGACATCGATTTCCTGGAGGTGCACGACTGTTTCACCATCGCCGAGATCCTCGCCCTGGAGGACATGGGGTTCTACCCCAAGGGCTCGGCGGCGCGGGCGACGGCGGAGGGGGAAACGGCTCTGGGAGGGAAACTGCCCGTGAATCCATCGGGGGGCCTCAAGGCCAAGGGACACCCCGTGAGCGCCACCGGCGCCGGCCAGGTGGTGGAAGTGTTCGAACAGTTCAACGGGATGGCCGGGAAGCGGCAGCTCCCGGGTCCCTCTCTCGCCCTCACCCACAACGTGGGCGCGACGGGGGGGAGTTGCTCCGTCCATATCTTCGAGAGGGTTTGAGAGGTACCCATGGTCACCAGTACCCCGTCCACGGGATCCGAATCTCCGGCCGCAGCGGGTCACCCGTCCCCCCCGGCGGGCCACTCCATCGCGCAGTTCTATCACGCGTACGAGGAGGAGGGCCGGCTCCTGGGCTATCATTGCCGGAACTGTGGGTTCCGGACCACGACGTTCCTCCTGGAGTGCCCCCGTTGCCACCACCGGTCGGAACTCCAGGAGGAGGTGCTCTCCGGGAAGGGGCGGGTGGCGTCGTTCTCTCTCCAGAATGTACCGTCGGAGGAGTTCCTCAACGATGCACCCTACGCCTACGTCCTGGTGGAGCTGGACGAGGGAGGGATGGTGAGCGGCTGGATGCCCACGGTCAAGGCGAGTTCCGACCTCGCCATCGGAGACCGGGTCCACTGGGTGAAGTCCTACAAGATCGGGATGGTCTTCGAGAAGGGAGAGGGATAGTCTCATGGCCTCCCCGGCCCCTCCCAAGCCCCCCCCATCCCCGGCGACCTCCCCCGCGGATCGGGAAGCGGGATCCCGCCCCTGGCTCGCCTCGTATCCCCCCGACGTCCCGCACGAAATTGTCATCCCGGAAGGAGGGGTGGCCGACCAGCTGAAGCGCGCCGCCGAGCGCTGGCCGGACCGCCCGGCGATGGTGTTCGCGTTGGCCCCCGGGATCGACCGGACCTGGACCTTCCGGGAGCTGTGGGAGTCCACCGGTCGGTTTGCCGCAGCCCTCCACGAGAGGGGATACCGCAAGGGGGATCGCCTGGCCCTGTACCTGCCCAACTGTCCGGAGTACGTCATCGCCTACTTCGGCGCGCTGCGGCTGGGGCTCACGGTGGTCCAGATCAGTCCGCTCTACATCAACCGGGACCTGGTGTTCCCGCTCCGGGACTCGGGGGCGCGCGGGGTGGTCACGCTGGACATCCTCTCCCACAACCTCGAGAAGGTCTGGGGGGAGGTGGAGCCGGAGGTCTTTGTGGGACGGATGAAGGATGACGTCTCATTCCTCATCGGCCTGCTCTTCGTGAACCGCGGGCTCCGGAAGCAGGGGTACGACCCGTCCCTGCCCACCCGCTTCCGATGGACGCCGTTCCGCTCCCTTCTGCGTGCGGCCCCGGCTCCCCCTTCCCCCTCCCTGGACCCGGCGAAGGACGTGGCGGTCTTCCAGTACACCGGAGGGACCACGGGACGCCCCAAGGCCGCCATGCTCACCCACCGGAACCTGGTGGCCAATGTGGCGCAATGCCACCGCTGGCTCTTCCCCGGGGAGCCTCCCGTGGGAGAGAAGGTGCTCGCGGTGATCCCCTTCTTCCACGTCTACGGCATGACCGTGGCCCTGAACTTCACATTGTTCATGGGTGCCACGGTCATCATGAACCCGCAACGCCCGGAACCGGGCCTCGTCCTCCGCTTGATCGAACGGTACCATCCCACCCAGTTCCCGGCGGTGCCGGCGCTCTATAACGGCATCAACCACTACCCTGGGGTCACGGATCACAACCTCCGGGGGATCGGCGTCTGCCTCAGCGGATCCGCGCCGCTCCCCCTCGAGGTGGCGCGCCGGTTCCATGATCTCACGGGCGCGGACGTGCTGGAGGGCTACGGGCTCTCGGAGACGTCCCCGGTGACGCATGCGAACCCCGTCCGCGGAGTCCGGAAGGAGGGCTCCGTGGGCCTGCCCGTACCGGGAACGGACTGTCGCATCGTGGACCCGGACGATGCCACGAAGGTGCTCCCCGTGGGCGAGGTGGGGGAACTGGCCGTCCGGGGTCCCCAGGTCATGCTGGGGTACTGGAACCAGCCCGAGGAGACCGCCCAGGTGCTCAAGGAGGGCTGGCTCCTCACGGGGGACATCGCGCGGATGGACCCGGAGGGGTACACCTACATCGTGGATCGGAAGAAGGACATGATCCTGGTGGGGGGCTTCAACGTATACCCCCGGGAAGTGGAGGAGATCCTCTACCAGCATCCCGACATTGCCGAGGCGGCCGTGGTGGGGGTCCCGGACCCTCAGCATGGCGAAGTGGTGAAGGCGTTCGTGGTCCCGAAGACGGGGCGCCACCCCACCGAAGCGGAGATCATCGCGTTCGTCCGGGAGCGGATCGCCCACTTCAAGGCCCCGCGGTCGGTGGAGTTCCGGGAGTCCCTTCCCAAGTCGCTGGTGGGGAAGGTCCTCCGCCGGGAGCTCCGCGCCGCCCCGAAGCAGATGCAGGAGCCCTCCGCTCCGGGCGGCTGATCCCGGCCCGGGGAGTTCACTCGACCCATCCACGGGCGATGAGGTCGCGGGCCACGACGATCCTCTGGATCTCGTTGGTCCCCTCGAAGATCTCGCTGATGCGCGCGTCGCGGTAGGCCCGCTCGATGGGAGTCCCCCGGATGTAGCCCAGCCCTCCATGGATCTGGAGGGCGTCGTTGATGGCCTGGCTCGCCCACTCGCTGGCAAGGCACTTGATGATGGCGCTGTCCCTCGTCTTCTTCATCCGGTCGGACCGAGTCCATTTCCGCGGGTCGTAGCCCATGCGGTCCTGGAACGCGGCGGCCTGGTAGACCATCCCGCGCAGGGCATGGATGTGCATCGCCATGTTGGCGAGCTTGAACTGCACCGCCTGGTGCTCCACGATGGGCAGGTCGAACTGCATCCGGTTCTGCGCATAGGTGAGCGCCTCCTGGAGGGCGCCCTGCATCCCGCCCAGGGAACCAGCGCCCAGGGAGACGCGGCCCACATCGAGCGCCGTCATGGCCACCACGAAGCCCTTCCCCACCTCCCCGATGACCTGATCCTTGGGAACGGCACAGTTCTCGAACACGAGCTCGGCGGTGCTGGTTCCGTGGAGCCCCATCTTCTTCTCGGTCCTTCCCACCCGGAACCCCTTCTGCCCCCGCTCCACGAGGAACGCCGTGATGCCCCCCTGGGGACCCCGCTTCACGTCGTTCGCGGCCATGACCACGATCTGGTCCGCCTCGGCCCCGTTGGTCACGTAGATCTTCGTGCCATTGAGGATCCAGAAATCCCCCTCGGGCTTCGCCTCGGTGACCAGGGAGCCGGAATCGGAGCCGCTCCCGGGCTCGGTGAGGGAGAATCCCATGAGGCGCTCCCCCCGGGCGGCGGGGATGAGGAACCGTTGCTTCTGCTCCTCGGTCCCGAAGTACAGGAGGGGCGTGGTCCCCAGGGAGATGTGGGCGCCCAGGATCGCCACATGGGAGGCATCCACCTTGGCGAGCTCCTCGGCGGCGAGGCAGTAGCCCACCTTCCCCAGGCCCAGCCCTCCGTATTCCTCGGGGATGGGAACCCCGAAGAGCCCCAGCTCCTTCATCCGGGCCACGGTCTTCCGGGGGAATTCCTCCTTCTCGTCCATCTCCGCCACGACGGGGGCGATCTCCTCCCGGGCGAATCGGGCCACCGTCTCGCGCAGCGCGATCTCCTCTTCCGTGAACGCCAGGTCGATGGTCATGGTCCTTCCCTCCCCCGATCGCCGTCAGCGTCCGGGGAACTTGGGCGGGCGTCGCTCCACGAAGGCGGTGATCCCTTCCACGATGTCCTCCCTCGCGAGCACCTCTTCCCGGAACAGCTGGGATTCCTGGGCGAGGCCCTCCTCCAGCGTCCGATCGTACCCGTAGAGGATCGCCTTCTTGGCGGCGGCCACCGCCACGGGCGAGGACTTGATCGCGATGGTGTGGGCCATGTCGCGGGCCGCCCGAAGCTCCTGGCCCGCCGGGACCACCTTGTTCACGATGCCCAGCCGGAGGGCTTCCGCGGAGTTGATGAGGGACCCGGTGAAGATCAGCTCCCGGGCCTTCCCGGTCCCCACCAGACGGGCGAGGCGCTGCGTGCCCCCGTAGGCGGGGATGAGCCCCAGGGTCACTTCCGGGAAGCCCACCTTCACCGAATCCCCGGCGAGGCGGATGTCGCAGGAGAGCGCGAGCTCCAGACCCCCGCCCACCGCGAGGCCGTTCAGGGAAGCCACGACGGGTTGCGGCATCTCCTCCAGGGCCCGGAAGATGGCCTGGACCTTCTGGACGATCTGGGGCGCCTCGGTCCGGAAGTTTCCCATCATGGTCGCCATCTCCTTCACGTCCGCGCCGGCGCTGAAGTACTGGCCGTCCCCGGTGACGATCAACGCGCGCTTGGAGCGATCCTGGGCCACCTCACGGATCGCCTCGCCCAGTTCATCGAGAAGCGCCGTGGAGAGGGCGTTCACGGGGGGATTCTTGAGGGAGATCAACACCACGCCATCTTCTTCCGGCTTCACCGCGATCCGCTGGTATGTCACCTAACTCACCTTCGGGCGAAAAGGCTCCACCCGGAGATGGGATATGTGGTTTTGGATGAGTTCCCCCGGGACCGCGATCCCAGGATGGATTCCACTCACCCCAGCGGGGGCTTTCCGGGAACGCGGGGCGGATCGCTCAGGATCCGCCCGTCTTTGCTTGTCCGATGCCGGGACCGGTGGGGATGATGGTCTTCCCCCAAACCGAGTTCACGATGATGGCGAACGCGGTGTAGGCGGCGAAGAAGGCCGTCAGGAACCCGAGATACCCTCCGGCGTGGGTCGCACTGGTGCTCCCGTAGACGGCTCCGTAGCCCAGGACGAAGAAGGCCAGCCACAGGAAGAGGAAGGTGAGGTTCAGGGTGAGGTTGATGTGCATCGCACCAGCCCACATGTACAGTGTGAAGAATCCCCAGATGACGAGGGCCCATCCGATGGCGGCCGCCGTGGGGGCGACGGTGGCGGCGGGGAAGAGGAAGAGCAAGGCGTAGAACCACCAGAATGCACCGTAGCTGCAGAACGCAGTGAAGGCGAACGTGTTCCCCCGACGCATTTCGAACACCCCCGCCACGAATTGAGCGGTCCCCCCGTACACGAAGGCAAACGGGATGACCACTCCTGCCCCTTGGGTCAGGAGGCCGGCGTTGAAGATACTGAGGAGGAAGGTCGTCATGGCGAACCCCGAAAGTCCCAAGGGTGCTGGATCCGCCGAGAATGCTTTTCCCAACGCGTCCGAAGACATCGCCATGCTGGTTCCTCCCTGAATTTCCCCGGAGGAGAGCCTTCCCCTCGGGTCGATTACGGAGCCCCATTGGATGGATGCACATAAATGCTCCGCTCTAACACGCCATGCAGTGGCTACTCATATTACGGGTTCTGAGCTATGAGGGCCAGCCTCGGGGGAGGAGGCAAGGCATGGGACAAGAACGCGAGGGGAAGGGGACCCACAGGACTCGGGAACGAGTCGGAGCGCGTCCCGGAAACATGCGCACTGGCTCTTGGAGGTGCCCCGGATGCGGTGCCCGCCCGGAGGACTTCACCCCCGCCGCGCTCCTCGTGGGCGAAGATGGCGTTCCCATCTGCCCGGTCTGCATGGTCGCCATGGTTCCCCTCCAAGGATCATGGAGAGGCGCCCACGGAAGGGACGAGCGTGAGTGATGTTCACTCCACCTGCCCGAACCGTCGGATGTCGTCCGGGACGGGTTGCGCGGGGGCGGGCTTCGCTCCCTGGACCATGGTCCGGATCTGTTCCACCACGTCGGGGTTGGCGAGGGTCGTGACGTCTCCCACGTCCATGGAATTGGAGATCGCGGCGAGGACGCGGCGCATGATCTTCCCCGAACGGGTCTTGGGCATGTCCGGTACGATCCGGACCGACTTGGGGCGCGCGATCTTCCCGATCTGGGTCTCGATGGCCCGGGCCACGTGTTCGGCGACCTCGGGGGATGCGGCCACGCCGGGCTTCAGGGAGATGTAGACCTCCGGGAGCCGGCCCTTCACCTCATCCTGGACCGGGACCACGGCTGCCTCGGCCACCTCGGGCACTGTGAGGCAGGCCGATTCGAGCTCCTTGGTCCCCAGCCGGTGGCCCGCCACATTGATGACATCGTCGATGCGGCCCAGGATACGGAAATACCCGTCCGCGGCCTGCATGGCCCCGTCGCCGGCGAAGTAGGGCCAATCCCGCCAATCCGTGCTCTGGGGGTTCCGGTTGTATTTCCGGTAATAGGTGCTCACGAACCGGTCGGGGTCGCCCCAGATGGTCTGGAAGATCCCCGGCCAGGGGTTCCGGATGCAAATGTTGCCCGCCTTTCCGGAACCGGCCGGCACCTGGGCCCCGGTCTCGTCGTAGATGACGGGATGGATCCCCAGGACAGGGGGTCCCGCGCTGCCCGGCTTCATGGGATCGAGCGCGGGGATGGTGGAGCAGAGGAACCCCCCGTTCTCGGTCTGCCACCAGGTGTCCACGATGACGGCCTTGCCCCGGCCCACCACCTGATGGTACCAGCGCCACACCTCGGGTTCGATGGGCTCGCCCACGGTGGTCATGTGCTTGAAGTGGAGATCGTACTTGAGCGGTTCCTCGGGTCCGGCCTTCCGGAGCATGCGGATGGTCGTGGGCGATGTGTGGAAGATGTTCACGTGAAGCCGCTCCGCGATGCGCCAGGGCCGCCCCACGTCCGGGAACGTGGGGACCCCCTCGTACATCACCGACGTGGCCGCGAGGGCCAGGGGCCCGTAGACGATGTAGGAGTGACCGGTGATCCAGCCGATGTCCGCGAAGCACCAGTAGACATCCTCGGGGTGGATGTCCTGGTAATACTTCGAGGTCCCCGTCACATACGCGAGGTAGCCTCCCGTGCTGTGCTGACATCCTTTCGGTCGTCCCGTCGTGCCGCTGGTGTACATCAGGAACAGGGGGGCCTCGGCGGGCATGGAAACGGGCGCCACGCGCTGTCCGCGGAACGGGCGGAGCACCTCGTCCACGAAGTGGTCCCTGCCCGGGATCAGGGCGGCGTCGGTCACCTTGCGGCCCGGGTGGCGTCGCCAGATGAGGACGGTATCCACCTTCTGCCCCTCCTTCTCCGCCGTGGCCACCGCGATGTCGGCGTTCTTCTTGTGATCGATGAGCTTGCCGTTCCGGTAGTACCCATCCATGGTGATGAGCACGCGGCTGCCGGAATCCGCGATGCGGATTCCGCAGGCTTCCCCGCTGAATCCGCCGAAGACCACGGAGTGGATGACGCCCAGCCGGGCGCAGGCGAGCATGGTAACGGGAAGTTCGGGGACCATGGGCATGTGGATGGTCACGCGGTCTCCGGTCTTGAGATGGGCGAAGTCCCGCAGGAGCGCCGCCATCTCGTTCACCCGCTGGTAGAGTTCCTGGTAGGTGATGACCTGGGCAGGTTCGTCTTCGGGCTCGGGTACCCAGATGAGAGCCGCCTTGTTCCGATACTTGGCAAGGTGCCGGTCGACACAGTTGTAGGATACGTTCAGCCGACCCCCCACGAACCACTTCCAGAACGGGGCCTTGCTGGTGTCCAGGGTCGTGTGCCAATACTGGTCCCAAGAAAGGAGGTCGGCGTACTCCTTGAAGCACTCCGGGAATCGTTCCAAGCTGAACCGGTCCCGTGCCGTCGGGTCGGCGAGGTTCGCCTGTGCGATGAAGGTCGCAGGTGGGGCGACCTTGGTCTCTTCCCCCCAGTGCACCGCGATCTGGGCTTCGGAACTCTCGATGGAGGCATCACCGGATTGCTTTGCGCTGTTGGACGCCATGTTCCCTTCCGAGCCTCACAGGACCCCCTTCACCGGGGACCGCGAGCCGAGGGAGGAGGAAGGTCGTGCGATATAAAAGCAAGTCGGAATTTAGCATGGCACATGGGCTGCTGGTCCCCCCGGGCGAATCCCAGGCCTATGGGGGACCCGGGACCCAAGGGAGAAGGGGCGGGTCCCGAGTCCGCGAGGGGCGGGGGCCCCGCGCGCGCCGGGGAGGCTCGTGGCGCCCTTCTGAGTGCCACCGAGCGCGTCAAATAGCGCCACCGCTCGAGGGGAACCCATGGGGAGGCTCATGCACACCACGTTCGCCGACGCGAACGCAACCTTTCCGGAAGCACGCTACGTGGTGCTGGGAGTTCCGTTCGACCGGACCACGTCCTTCCGCCCCGGGGCGAGGTTCGGCCCCGATTCCATCCGCCAGCATTCCTGGAACTTCGAGACCTACAACTTCGAGACGGGGTTGGACCTCGCCGACGTTCCCGTCCACGACCTGGGCAACCTCGAGGAATTCGGCAGCGCCGCGGACATGGTGGAAGGGGTGCGGGAGGCGGTGAAGCCCATCTGGGAGGAGGGGAAGTTCCCCATCACGCTGGGAGGCGACCATGCCTGTGCCCCTCCGGCGGTGGAGGCCGTTCCCCGGGATGCCTCCCTGGGAGTGCTGTACATCGACGCCCACCTCGACTTCCGCGACGAGTACCTGGGGGATCGGCGCAGCCATGCCTGCTCCTCGCGACGGATGGTGGAGAGGCTGGGCTCGAAGAACGTGGTGGTCCTGGGGGTCCGCTCCATGTCCCGCGACGAGAAGGAGGACAACGACCGGATCGGCATGCCGTACTTTAGCGCCGATGACATCCACCGGGAGGGGATCGTGGCCGTGGCCCGGAAGGCGCTGGACCGGCTCACCACCGAGAAGGTGTACATCTCCCTGGACATCGATGGGGTGGACCCCGCCTACGCCCCCGGCACCGGGACCCCCGAACCCTTTGGCCTCTCCCCCCTGGACGTCAAGACCATCGTGGACATGGCTTCCCCGCGCCTCGCGGGGATGGACATCATGGAGGTCTCTCCGCCCTGGGACAATGGGAACACCTCGGCCCTGGCCGCCCGGCTGGCCCGGGAGGCGATCCTCCGGGTGGAGCTCTACCGGCGCAGTGGCGCATCGGAGCGGCGCTGACGTGGAGAGCGAAACGGAATCCCTGGCCGAAGGGGCCGAGGCGAAGATCCACCTCGCCACGTTCCTGGGATTGCCCGCGGTGCGTAAGGTCCGTCTCCGGAAGGCGTACCGGCACGAGGCGCTCGACGCCCGGCTCCGGAGCGAACGGATCCGCACCGAGGCCCGACTTCTCCGGGAGGCCCGTCGTGCCGGGCTTCGGACACCGGTCATCTACGACCTGGACCTGTCCCGGGAAACCCTCACCCTGGAGCGGTTGGAGGGCACGCCGCTCACCGAGATCCTCCGGGACCCTTCCGGGAGCCCGGAGCGTCGTCAGGAGGTGGTGCGCCACCTGGGCCGCGCGCTGGGACGGTTGCACGCCGCGTCCATCTCCCATGGGGACCTCACCGGTTCCAACGTGCTCTGGATGGGCACGGACGTGGCCTTCCTCGACCTTTCGCTGGGAAGCCGCACCCCCGGCCTCGAGGAGTTCGGGATCGACCTGCATCTCGTGGAGGAGGACCTGCGGACCCTCTGCGCCGATGCGGAGGCCCTTTACGAGATCTTCCAGGCCGCCTACTCGGAGGCGAACCCCAGGGACGCCGCCGCGATCCGGGAACGGGCCCAGGAGATCAAGGGACGGGTCCGGTACGCGTGACCGGTGGCAGCCCCTCCCCGCGGGCGCCGTCCGAGGTTCCCTGGAGGTCCTCGAGTGCCTGGAGACCGGCGGCGAGGGTGCCGGGAAGTCCCTCCAGGAGGTCGGTGGCCATCATGCCGAAGCTCCGCTCCGGGAAGAGCCGCACCGCCGTGAGGCCCACCCAATAGGCCGCCAGCCGGCCAGCCTGGAAGGCGGTCAGCCGGCGGGCCAGGAGGGAGGCCGCGACCCCCGCCAGGACATCCCCGGCTCCTCCCACGGCCATGGCCGGATGATGGGTCTCGTTGACCTTCGTCCGCGTGCCGTCGCTGATCACATCCTCGGGGCCCTTTTTGAGAAGCGTGGCGCGGAGACGCCGGGCGAGTTCCCCGGTCGCCGCCGCGTCGGCCGGCGAGGAGGTTTCCTCCGCATGGCCCAGGAGACGGGCAAATTCCCTGCCGTTAGGGGTGAGAAGAAGGTGGTCCGGGGATCCATCTCTCCAGGGCGGATCTCCCGAGGGGTCCGCCAGGGAAAGTCCATCCGCATCGAGGACAAGAGGGACCCTGGGATGTGCCTCGCGAACCAGGGTACGGAGTGCCTCCAGGGTCCCCGGGTCGCGGCCCGCTCCGTTCCCCACGAGGAGCGCATCGGGACGCCGGCTCAGGGCCTCTCGGGCCAGCTCCTTCCCGTCGGGGGGACCGAAGCGCCCCTCGGTCCCCACGGCCCGGACGATGAGGTTCGGGGAGAACGACTGGATGACCGACGCCGTGGGAGCCGGGGCCAGGATGTAGACCATGTCCACCCCCGCCCGGAGGGCCGCGAGGCCCGCCAAAGCGGGAGCCCCCGCATAGGGACCTCCTCCCACGATCACGAGACGGCCCATCTCTCCCTTGTGCGTGCGGGGGCCGGGGCGGGGGAAGAGGAGGAATTCGCCGGGGCCGGTGCGGCGATGGGCCTCCGGGGGCATTCCGATGGACCGGACCACGATCTCCCCACAGGTCTCGGGGGTCATCCCGTTCTTGAGCACCTCCAGCGCCACCGTCCACTTGGGAACGAGAGGGCTCGAGGTCCCGAGACCCGTGGGCAGGTCCACGGAGAGGACGGGGGCTCGGGACGCGGAGAGTTCCCGCACGGCTGACGCATAGGGTTCCCGGAGATCCCCCCGGGAGCCGGTCCCCAGCATGGCGTCGATCCAGAGCGGGAACGTCCCGATGGTCGATGGCTCGGGGCATCCGATGTGGACCGGGATGCTGGTCGTGGCACGTTCCCACCGACGACGGGCGGCGGAACCACGGATCTCGGCCGCGGGCCGCAGGAGCCAGATCTCGGGCTGATAGCCCCATTCCCGGAGATGGATCCCCGCCATCATGCCATCGCCCCCGTTGTTTCCCACCCCGCAGATGATGCCCACCTTGGACGGGGGAGGTGGCAGGTGGCGGGCCGCCTCTTCCGCCACGACCTTGCCCGCGTTCTCCATGAGAGAATCGATGGAGGCGCCCAGGGCGACGGCGTTGGCCTCGAGGACCGCGACTTCCAGAGGCGCGAGGGGTGGTTCCCCCATGGGTGGGCTCACCTACCGGCGCCGTCCCTTCGACCGTGTCTCGGGGACGATCACTTCCCCCGCAAACAGATCCACGCTGGCGGGGAGCAGGTGTCGGCGGCTCAGATATGCGGCCTGGGTCCGGCTGTACCGGAAGAGGATGTCGGCCTTTCCTTCCTGGAAGCCCCAGGGGCGCACCACGAGGAGATCTCCCTCGCGGATCCACATCTTCTTCTTGAGCTTCCCGGTGATGCGCCCCATCCGGGAGACCGAGTCCTCGCACATGACCCGGATCCGGGCCGCTCCCAGCAATTGGTTCGCGATGGCGTAGACCTCTCCCCGGTCCTTCCGGGGGAGGGGAAGGCGTCCGATCCCTTCCCCCCCGTCGACCGCGACGGGTCCCTCAGGGGTGGGGGGTGGAGTCTCGGGCGCTTCTTCCTCGGCCGGACGCTCGGGGGAGGGTGCCACCGAACTCGCGGGGGGGACGGAGGGTTCGGGAGGGCGCGGGTCCGGTCCGGGCACGGAGTCTCGGAAAAGTGGGAAGTATATCAAGAGGGGGCGTGCGCCGGCGGGACGAAGACGCGCTCGGGGTTCACCTCCAGGATCTGGTGGACGGCATCGGCGGAGAGCCCGGATTCCCGGAAGGCCCGCAGGTTCTCGCCGATGTCCTTGACCCCCGGCCCGGGCCAATCGCTTCCGAAGAGCACCCTGGAGGCGAGCCGCTCCAGGTGGGGGAAGTACTGGAGAAGCCGTGAGGGGGGAACCCCGGAGAGCTCCAGGTACACCTGGCGGAAGCGGCGGGTCAGGAACATCGCCTCGTCCATCCACAGCGGACGTCCCCCGTGCGCCAGGACGATGGGGAGATCCGGGAAGTCCGTGGCAACGTCCTCGAGGAGCATCGGCTGGGCGTACTTGGTCCGGGCGCCCGGGAAGATGGAGGTCCCCGTGTGCACGATGAGCGGGAGGCGGAACTCCTCGCAGGCTTCGTAGAATTCCCGCAGGGGCGCGAAGCCCCCCTCCTCCGGCCGGTAGGCGTTGGGCCACAGGAGCTGGTGGGCGGGATGCAGCTTGATCCCGCGGATCCCGAGTTCCACCAGGCGGCGGAGGGTTCCCCGGGGAGGGTCCCGCAACCGCATGTCGGGGGAACCCACGGCGATGAGCCTCTCCTCGTGGCCCCGGACATACTGGGCCACGAACTCGTTGGCCTTCTCCGTGTAGCCCACCACTTCGGGACTCACGTAATTCACGAGGACCGCCCGAGACACCCCCACGCGGTCCAGGTAGGCAAGGAACTCTTCGGGGTCCCGGAGCATTCTCTCGAGCTGCGGGATGTCCCCCCGCTCTCCCTCGATGAGCTGGCGGGCTTCGGGGCGCATCTCCCAGAGGGGGTTCACATGGACGTGGCAATCGATGACTCCCATGTTCCAGGCCCACTCCCTCGGGGGAATTTCAAGGCGCTGGCCGATCCCCGCCGGATCCTTCCCTCCGTTCCCACGGATACATTTATGCGGACCCAAGGGGCATGAGGTGGGGCAAAGATGGCAGCTCCGGCACCTCCCGCGCCGCCCCATCTCCGAGCCGAACGGCGGATCCGGGACGTCCCCAAGCTGCTCAAGGCGACCTACCTCACCGAGGGGGAGCAGCTCCTGTGGGAGACCCGACCGACCCGGTACCTCTACTTTCCGGGCCCCGTGCTCCTGCTTCTGGTGGCGGGGTTCTACAACCTGTGGGTCTGGGATCAGGTGACCGGGAGCCCCATCGCCGGCCGGATCGCGTTCCCCTGGCTCCTGGGGGGGCACCAGTTCGGGGTCGATTCGCTGGAGGTCATCGTGGGGATCCTGTTGCTCCTCGCGGGGATCCTCTTCTTTGCCATCCGCTGGTTCCGGTACGCCAGCACGGTCTATGTGATCACCAGCACCCGCCTCATCCGCCAGGAGGGGATCTTCTCCCGTGACTTCAAGGATGTTCAGCTGGAGCAGATCCGGGGAGTGGATGTCCGCCAGACCGCGGGCGAACGGCTCCTGGGCTACGGAAGGGTGATCGTGAGCGCGGAGTCCGGAGGTCCCAATTCCCTGGGCAACGAAGAATGGCCGGGAATGGTGAAGCCCATGGAGTTCGAGAAGGTGGTGGAGGGGGCCCAGCAGGCGTTCCGGCCTCCGGGCACCTACTACCGCTGACACGCGGCGGCCGAGGAGAGCGCCCCCTTCCGTCAGCCCCACGGACCGGGAGGTCCGTCTTCCCGCGGAGTTGCCCGCAATGGATCACGGCCTCTCGGCCCGCAAAGCCCCGATCAGGGCGGGCACGATGGCGAGGGCGTCCCCCACGATCCCGTAGTGGGCCACTTTGAATATGGGGGCAGCGGCGTCCCGGTTGATCGCCACGATGCAACGGGAGTTGGACATCCCCACGAGGTGCTGGATCGCACCGGAGATCCCGATGGCGATGTAGAGTTGTGGCGCCACGGTCTTTCCGGTCTGCCCCACCTGGTAGGACGCGGGTCTCCACCCTGCATCGACCACCGCCCGGGACGCGGCGGGTGCCCCTCCCAGGATCCGGGCAAGGTCCTCCACCAGGTGGAAGTTTTCCGGCCCCTTGAGGCCGCGCCCCCCCGCGACCACGATGGACGCCTGGGTGAGGTCCACCGTGTCCCGGGGGGCTTCCACCGTGGATTCCACGGAGATCGCCCGTGCCTCCTTCGGGATCTCGGGCACGGGGACACGGGTCACGGGGGCCTGCCCGGGCCGAGGATCCGCCGCAAAGGTGTTCACTCGGAGCGTGGCGCACGAGCCCTCGGGAAGAGCCACCGAGACGGTGGCCTTGCCCCCGAAGACGGTCCGGCGGATCCGGATCCCCCCCTCGGGATCGGGGACCACCTCGGTGGCCTCCGTGGCGACCCCGGTCCCCAGGGCCGCGCCCAGCCGGGGGAGCCATTCTCGCCCCATCGCGGTGGCCGGGGCCAGGATCACCCGCGGGGAGGGAATCCCTTCCAGCATGGCCCGGGCGGCCACCGCGTACGCGGCGGCCTGGAAGTCCTTGAGGACGGGGTCGTCCATCAGCAGAACCGAATCCGGACCCATCTCCTGGACCTTCGGGAGGATGGCGTCGAGACCGGAACCCACGAGCCCGGCCCAGACCCGGCCACCCCCCGCCCTCTCCACGAGACGTCGGGCTTCGGAGAGGGTCTCCCGGGAGGCGGTCTTGAGGGTACCTCCCCGCTGGTCCGTGAGGACGAGGACGTTCAGCGTCACAGGACCTTGGCCTCCTCCCTCAGGGCCGCCAGCAGCTTCCCTGCCGCTTCCTCGGGAGAGGTATATTCCAGGATCTTCGCACCCGCTCGCGGGGGAGGGAGCTGGAAGGCTGTCACCCGGCTCGTGGGCTTTGCGCCTCCGGGCCACGTCTCAAGTGCGGGGAGCAAATCCCCCACAGGCACCTTGCGCAGGGGCTTCCGCCGGGCTTTCAGGATGTTGGGCAGCGTGGGGGTGCGGGGGTCGTTGGCGCCCTTCAGGATGGAGAGCACCGCGGGGAACTCCATCCCCAGGGTCTCCTCGCCTCCCTCCACATATCGCTTGATGTGAAGGCGCTTGGAGGCAGGGTCCACCTCGAGCCCGGTGACGTATCCCGCGCTGGGAAGTCCAAGGTAATGGCCCAGCGCGCTCCCCACCTGGCCCGCCTCATCGTCGGCCGCCTGCCGACCCACCAGGACGAGGTCGTGGGGGATTCCCCGGATCACGGCGGCCAGCAAACGGGCGGTGAGCAGCGGGTCGAGTTCCGTCCCGGTTCCCACCTCCACCAGAGTGGCCTCGTCGGCTCCCATGGCGAGGGCGGCCCGGAGCCCCTCCTCGGCCCGAGGGGGACCCACGCTCACCACGTGCACCGTGGTCCCGGGATTCCCGTCCTTGAGGCGCAGGGACTCCTCGAGGGTCGCCTCATCGTAGGTGTTGTTGATGGTGAACTTGACCCCATCCGGGTCATAGGTGGTGCCCGAGGGGTCCACGCGCAGGCGAGTGTCGGCGTCCGGGACGTGCTTCACTCCCACGATGAGGTGCATGGCGGGTCCCTCAGGCGTACCGCTTCAGGAGCTCTCGTGCGATCACCAGGCGTTGGATCTCGTTGGCCCCCTCGTAGATCTGGCAGAGCTTCGCGTCCCGCAGGAGCTTCTCCACGGGGAAGTCCCGCATGTAGCCATATCCGCCGAAGATCTGGATGGCCTCGTCGCAGACGGTCATGGCCATGTCCGAGGAGAAGCACTTGGCCATGGAGCTCTCCAGGGTGGCCCGGTCCCCCTGGTCCACCAGCCAGGCCGAATGCCAGGTGAGGAGGCGGGCGGCGCTGATCCCCTGGGCCATGTTGGCGAGCTTCATCGCGATGGCCTGGTGCTCCGCGATGGGCTTCCCGAAGGATGTCCGCTGCTGCGCGTACCGGACGGCGTGGTCCAGGGCCGCCTGAGCGATGCCCACCGCCAGGGAACCGATGGGGGTCCGCGTGGAATCCAAGGTCTTCATGGCCAGCCGGAACCCCTCGCCCTCGGCTCCGAGGCGGTTCTCCACGGGGACGCGGACGCCTTCGAACCGGACCGTGCTGGTGGAGGAGGCACGCTGCCCCATCTTGTCCTCGTCCCTTCCCGTGGTGAGCCCGGGGGAGTCCCGGGGAACAACGAAGGCCGTGATCCCCTCGTGCTTCCGCTGCGGATCCACGGTGGCGAACACCGTGAACAGGGATGCGTGCGGCGCGTTGGTGATGAAGCACTTCTCTCCGTCGAGGATGTAGGTATCCCCCTCGCGGACGGCCCGGGTCCTGAGCGCGCCCGCGTCGCTGCCTCCGGAGGGCTCCGTGAGCGCAAAGGAGGCAAGATGGTACTGGGCGCAGAAGGGACGGAGGAAGCGTTCCTTCTGCGCCGGGGTTCCTCCCAGATTGATGGGTTGCAGGGCCAGGCAGTTGGCCAGGATGGAGGTGGTCATTCCGCCGCAGGCGTGGGCCAACGCCTCGGTGATGAGACATTGGTCCAGGAGAGGGAGACCGCTCCCCCCGTACTCGGTGGGTACATTGAGGTTCATGAGGCCGAGTTCCCACGCCTTCCGGTAGATGTCCTCGGGGAAGAGGCCCTTCCGGTCGCATTCGGCGGCCCTTGGCTCCATCTCCTCGCGCGCAAACTTGACGGCCAGCGCCTGGAGGTCCCTTTGCTCCGGCGTGAGCTCGAATCCAATGGTCATGCCATACCCCGGGACCGCTCGAAGAGGTACGCCTATTTCAGCCTCTCCCGAAGGGCCAACCCCGAGGACCGTGGCACCCCCTGTAAGTCGCACCTCCACCCGGCGGACTGAATGGGGGCCGCTGAGCCGGCGCTCTGCGAGAGAGGCCGCATCGCGAACTTTTCGGGTCTGCTGGGCGATGGAGGATGGAGTTCATGCGCGCCGATTCTGGTTTCCGGTGGAGGACCTCGGAGGTCGTACCGCGGTAGTCCAAGGCTGCCCGCATAGGGAATCCCTTTTGTGAGCGTGAGATTCCGCACGCTCCCATGGTGGAACCAGTTCTTCGGGCTCTCCTGCGCGGGAAGATCTCACTCCCGGAGGCCGCGCGGATACTTCGGGAAGGACACCTGCCGGGCGGCGCGCTGGCGCGTTTCGACTATCGACGGGAGGAGCGCACGGGGGTCCCGGAGGTGGTCCTCGGCGAGGGGAAGAGCCTGCCCGCATTGGAGGATCTGGTTCGCGAACTCGTGCGGCTGGAACATCCGGCCATCGTGTCGCGGCTCACCGAAACCCAGTTGAAAGCACTGGGACGGTTGGGGGTACCCGCCGAACGGCTTACGTTGCGTCCCGGGGCACGCATGGCACTCATCAGCCCTCACCGATTTCCCAAGACCCTCGTGGGACGTACCGCAGCCATCCTCGCCGCCGGGACGGCGGACGTCCCGGTGGCCGAGGAGGCACGAGAATTCCTGGAGGCGCTTGGGGCACGCGTGGCCGCGGAGTTTGACGTGGGGGTGGCGGGTTTGCACCGCCTCTTCCTCGCGCTCCGGAGGGCCGCCCGTGCCCGACCGCAGGTCTATCTGGTCTTTGCCGGGCGGGAAGGTGCCTTGGCCACCGTGGTGGCCGGATTGGTGGACCGTCCGGTGATTGGGATTCCCGTGTCGGTGGGCTATGGCCGAGGCGCCCGAGGCGAAGCCGCTCTGAACGCCATGCTGCAGTCCTGCGCTGCCTTGGCGGTGGTGAACATCGATGCCGGGATCCCCGCTGCCCTAGTGGCCGCTCAGATCCTCCGCCAGGCAGCACCGACCGGTCGGGGGAAACCGGGGAGCCGAGCACGACCCACTGGGAGTAGACGGCGAAACGCTCAAAAGGGGTGACGGGACTCCCCGTCCGTGGCGATTCGATCGGGAATCCTCTCGGAACAGGCAGAGGAGGAGGAGCGATCGGCCCGGGATGAGATCCGGGCGGCGGAGCAGAAGCTCCGGACCCTCAAGGACCGCCGTTCCGCGCTCCTTTCCATGGTCCGCTCCCTGGCGCAGGAAGCACTGGACCTCCAGGACCGGAGGATCCCCCTGCAGCAGGAGGTCGAAGCCATCCACCAACGTCACCGGGACCTGGGGAAGACTCTGGGGGAGATCCGCGCCGAGCGGGAGGCGGTCCGGTCCCGGGTGGCCGAGATCCTCGAGGCTCTCCGGGCGACCCGGGACCAACGAGCGGGGGCCGAGACACCACGCCCCGAGAGCATCGTGAAGGAGATCTCCCTTCTGGAGCGACGTCAGCAGACCACCGTGATGTCCGTCAAGGACGAGAATGCGCTCATCGCGCGCATCCGGCAGCTCCGGGGGCAGCTCACCGAGGCCCAGAAGGCCGAGGCGACCTGGAAGGCGAAGGACGAGACGCTCCATGGCCTGAAGGACGAGCTGGACAAGGCACGGAAGCGCATGGACGACCTCGGGGCCAAGTTCGAGGAGGTCCGCAAGGAGCGAGATGCGCTCATGTCCCAGGTGAAGGAACGGCTCTTGGAGGTAGGACATCTCCTCGCGGAGATCCGGGCGAAGGGCAAGGCCCGGACGGAACACCTCGCGCGAGTCACGGAGCTCTCGCAACAGATCGACGAACTGGAGCGGAGCGTCATGGCGATGCACCGCCAATCGTTCCAGCGGCGTGACGAAGCCCGGAAGGCGTACTACGAGCACAATCGAGGGGTACGCCAGACCTTCTCCGCCGAGGAGATCCTGTCAGAAACAGCGGAGAGGAGCCTCCAGGAACTCTTCAAGAAGGGGAAGATTGAGCTGCGGGGCTGATCCCCGAAACGCCAGCTCCGCCCGGCGTGTCCCTGAAGAGGCTCCCGGCACGAAGGGGTGCAGCGTCAGGCGACCGCCGTGGCGTTTCCCGGGAAGATGTCGACCACTGTGATGGTGAAGATCAGGGTGTTTCCCACCACTTCCGGATTGTAGTCCAGGGTGTAGGTCCCGGCCTGGAGGTTGACGGCGCTCAGGTAGAATGGCTGCCCGTTCTGCCAGTTGGTGCCATGGATCTGGCCCACATCGGAAGGTGTGAGGTCGTTGCTCAGGGTGATGGTGCCGGAAGCGTTGGTGGTCGAGCTCACGTCAATCACAGTCGCCGGCCATCCAAAGGGGGAGACCACCTCTCCCACGTAGGGCGCGGACTCCACCACGATGGTCGTGGTGTTGCCACTCAAGATGACGTCCGGCCACCCGTAGTGGGGGTCCGTGAAGACGGTACCGGTCTGCTCCGAGACGCCCGACCCGAAGGCGCTGGCAAACGCTGCGGGCGTGTAGTATTGGATCATGGGGACGGTACCGATGAGGGGAAGGGTCTGGATCTTGGCGGGGTCGGGGAATCCGTATCCCGCCGAAGGGGGAATGACGGTGGTGATGGTCTGGTTCCCCTGGACTCCGATCAAGGCCGTCCAGAATCCCGGGATCAAGGAAGTGTAGGCCCCTTCGCTTTGGGGACCCACGTGCGCCTTGAGGGGGGTGTACCCCGCGGCCCCGCGGAACTGGAAATCCATGGCCTTGGGGAACGAGGAGTTGTCCAGCGCGACGTTGAGGAGGGACGTGTCGAAGACCTTGCCCGCATCGGGGCCGGTCCCGAAGATCCCGATGTAGTTCACCGTGACGTTGTCCCCCTCTTGCACCACCAGGGGTTGCGAGGGAGCCAGGGGTTGGAACAGGGTGGCGTGCAGAGCGTACGCTCCGCCGGCCCCCGCGATGATGACCACGAGGGACAAAATGACGAGAGGCCAAAGGCTCCGTTTCCGTTCGACCACGTTGACTGGACCCTCAGAACGGGTTGTGGGGTCGGGTTGTCGCACGTCTCATCATCGGTTCTGCGAGACAGGTGTTCGTCATTCCCCGAGTCGGGCCCACAAAAGGGGTAGGATATATGGCTTTGGAAGTGGGGCCGCCTTCTCGAGGGGCCCGTTCCCTGACGTGGGCCGGGTTCCTGCGGCAATCCTTCCGGGGGAGCATTCCGGCAAGGCCCCGAGGAATGGCTTCCCGCGTCCCTCGGGATGGGGCGGGTGGTGACGGAACGCGGGACCCCTCGGCCGCAGAGGGTCGTAGAGGCTGAGACAAGGTTCCGAGGGAAGATCCATCCAATCCGCCGGGGATCTGCGCCAGGGACGACTTATAGGACCGGGGCCTCCCCCGCACCGGGGAAGGAACCGCATGGGGGTCCCGTTCCGGGTTCGGCTCGCCCAAATGCTGGAGCGGCACGGGACTCCATTGTGCGTGGGTCTCGATCCCGACCCGGAACGCTTGCCGGACGACCTCCGGAATCAGGCTCCTTCGGAGGCGCTCCACCCATTCTTGGAAGGAATCGTGGCAGCCACCGCATCCCATGCCAGTGCGTATAAGATGCAACTGGCGAGCTATCTCGCATTCGGTCCGGCGGGCATCCGGGCCCTTGCCGACGTGACGCGGCGGTGTTCCACGACCCATCTCACGATCCTGGATCTCAAGGCAGGCGACATCCCCCACACCATGGGACTCTACCGGCGGGCGGCCTTCGGGTCCTTCGGATTCGATGCGATGACGGTGAACCCGTTCCTGGGGTGGGAGGTTGTGGAGGAGGCGGCCCGGGACCCCGCGCGCGGTGTCTTCGTCCTCCTCCACACGTCAAACCCGGGAGCCAAGGATGTGCAGGAGATGCCGGTGGGGGGGCGGCCGCTGTGGTACCACCTTCTGGACGGCCTCCGGGTGCGCTCTCGGGAGGGCAACGTGGGCGCCGTGGTGGGGGCCACGTACCCGGAGGCGGTGGCCCACGCCCGGAGGGAGCTCGGGGACGCGGTCCCCCTCCTCATCCCGGGCGTCGGGTCCCAGGGAGGCGACCTCGGGGCGATCTGCCGGGCCGCCCGGGTGAACTTCCTCGTGAACAGTTCCCGTTCCATCCTCCATGCCTCGTCCGGATCGGACTGGAGGGAGGCGGCGGCGCGGGAGGCGGAGCGTCTCAGCGCGCAGATGAAGGAGATCGTCGGAGGGCCCGGTACATCGCCTCGATCTGGTCCACCACGATCTCCCTCCGGTACTTCCGGAGAGCGCTCTCCCGGGCCCTCTCGCCCATGAGCCGTGCCTGAGCGGGGTCGCTGAGGAGACGGGCGCACTGCCGGGCGAGGTCCTCCGGGAGGAGAGGCTGCGCAAGGAGCCCGTCCCACCCCGCCTCGATCACCTCCCGAACGCCGGGCAGGTCCGCCACCACCGCCGGACGTCCCGAGGCCATGGCCTCGGCGATGGCCAGACCGAATCCCTCGAGCCGGTTCTGGGAGGGGAGAACCACCACGGAGGCGAGGGCATGGTAGCGGGGGAGGTCCTCATCTGGGACGGCGCCCACGAACCGGACGCGGTCGAGGAGCCCTCGGGCCCGCGCCTGAGCCTCCCAGGACTCCCTGCGGGGCCCCTCGCCCAGGACCACGAGGAGAGCCTGCGGGGGGAGGATCTCCACGGCCCTCAGGAGGTCATCCACACCCTTGTGCGGCACCAGGCGGCCCACGAAGAGGACCACCGGCCTCCCCCCGGCCCCCAGCTCCTTCCGGAGTTCGGGATCGTCCTCGCGGGGATGGAACCGCTCGGTATCCACGAGGCTGGGGATGGCCAGGAACTCCCTCCCCTGAAGGCTCCGCGACGTGTGGGCATAGCTCGCGGTGTGGACCACGATCCGGTCCACGCCGTCCAGCGTGGGTGGGAGGAAGACCCTTTCGTAGAGCCCCGTCAGGAGGTGACCCACGGGACCCTCCAGGTAGAGGTCGCAGTGGTAGGTCAGGCAAACCGGTGGCCCTCCCCGCCCCCGCAATCCCCGGACGGCCCAGAAGGAGGTGATGGGGGGCGGATAATGCAGGTGGACGATGTCCGCCGTGCCGGCTCGGAGGGCGCGCCCGATCCCCAGAGGGATGGGGGTGTTGTAGAAGGTCCCGAGGTTCCGGACCCGGATCACCCGGACCCCGTCGGGCCGCCGCTCCACGGCCGGAAGGGAACGGTCATGGCGGGACGTGACCACGGTGACGTGATGCCCCCGGCGGGAGAGTTCTGCCGCGACCATCTCCACGTGGGATTCCACGCCCCCGACATGCGGGGCGAAGAAGGGGCAGACCTGGACGATCTGCAGGCGCGGCTCTCCTTCGGAAACGCTTGCTCCTCCCGCAACGGGCGCGGACAAGGGCGTGGCGGCGCCTCACTCCCGGACTTGGAGGAGTTCCCCCGGGGGGATCGTGGAGATTTCGATACCCCTCATGGGTTCCCCGAGGCCGGAGCTCACCCGGGCCAGGAGTGCCGCATCGGTGTAATGGAGCGACGCCTCCACGATGGCGCTGGCCACTTTGGCCGGGTTCTGCGCCTTGAAGATCCCGCTGCCCACGAAGACCCCGTCCGCTCCCAGGAGACGGCAGAGCGCGGCATCGGCGGGCGTCGCGATCCCGCCTGCGGCGAAGTTCACCACGGGGAGCCTCTTGAGGGTCCTCACTTCCTCCACCAGCTCCAACGGGACCCGGGTCTCCCGCGCGAACTCGGAAAGACGCGCAGGGGTCATGTTGGCCAGCGAGTCGATCTGGCTCTGGATCTGGCGCAGGTGACGCACCGCCTCCACCACGTTCCCGGTCCCGGCTTCTCCCTTGGTCCGGATCATCGCCGCCCCCTCGGCGATGCGCCGCAGGGCCTCCCCCAGGTCGCGGGCTCCGCACACGAACGGGACCTGGAAGAGTTTCTTGTCCACGTGGTGGAAAGGGTCCGCAGGGGTCAGGACCTCGGATTCGTCGATCATGTCCACGCCCATGGACTCGAGGATGCGGGCTTCCGCGGTATGCCCGATCCGGCATTTGGCCATGACCGGGATGCTCACACGGTCCATGATCTCCCGGACCTTGAGGGGATCCGCCATCCGGGCCACTCCTCCGGCCGCCCGGATGTCGGCCGGCACGCGTTCCAGGGCCATCACGGCCACGGCCCCGGCGGCCTCGGCGATGGACGCTTGCTCCGCCGTGGTCACGTCCATGATCACGCCCCCCTGCTGCATGCGGGCGAAGCCCCGCTTCAGGCGTTCCGTTCCCACCCGGGGAGTAGCCAGTTCCGTCATAGGCCGCGGGCCGTCCGAGGGCCCGTTCGTATTTACTGATTCCGTCCTCCCGTTCCCAGCAACCTGTCGTGCGCACGCCCCCGTCCCGGAACCGTCCCCCGGCAAAACAGGGTTCACGGCACATGGGGGATCTCCAACCCGGAACGGCTTTCCCCGGATGGCGTCCAAAATCCTTTCGCCCGGCCTCTGCCATATGGATTTTCCGCGGAAGGGTGCATCGGGGAACGGCACGAGCATGCGATCCCCATCACCCCACGCGGCTGGTGGGATGCGTGCGACCAGCCCGGAACGCGAGGACGCGGAGGGCGGGTTCCCAGCGACCGGGAGATGTCCGCGAGCGAAGGTACTTCCTCCGCTCCGAGTTGCCCGGCCGGAGGATCCTTCAGGGCTTCCGCCGAAGGCCTATGAACTCCGCACCGGGCCCGGGGGGAGGAGGCGCCCTTCGAGGGGCCCATCCCTTCGGGTGCCCCCCCCCGCCTCGGGGGCAAACTCCGCGATCGCCTGCAGAAGATCCTCCATCCGCTGGAACTCCCGCGCCCCGTGGGCGATCAGGGACCGGTAGAGCTGGGAGGCACGACCGCCGGTGAAGTCCCGTTCCGGGAGGGAAGGCCCGGCCAGGGTCCAGACGGTGCCCCCCGCCCGGAGGAGTTCCAGGGGATCCTCGAGGTTCCCCAGGTTTCCCTCCCCCACGGAGAAGGGAGCCAGGATGATGAGATCCGCGGCCCGCATCATCTTCCGGTTCCGCTCCCGCGCCTCGGCGGAGAGAGGGGAAAAGGGTGCCTCGAACGCCGCCGGGATCCGCAACCGGCCGCAAGTTTCGGCATCGGAATCCAGGAGGTGGAGCACTCCTGCCGTCACCGGGTACCCCATGGGCACGAGGCGTTCCAGCAAGGCCTCGGCGCTGCCTCCTCCCCCCACCACGTGGACCTGGGGACGGCCCGTAACGGGAAGGTCCTTCCCCGGGCCCGAATCCAGGCGGGGGAAGACGAAGGCCCGGTCCCCCCGGCGGTGCACCTCCGCCCATACGCCGAAGACCCGGTAGACGAGGTCGCTGGTGATGGTCTCCCCCGGGGGGCCCGCCGAGACCAGCCGGCCCTCCGAGAGCCAGAGGATCCGGTCGGCGAACCGGGAGGCGAGGTTGAGATCGTGGACCGAGGCCACGACCGCATGGTCCCGGGACCGCCGGACGTAGCGCCGGAGGTGATCCATGATCTCCAGCTGATGCGCCATGTCCAGGTGGCTCGTGGGCTCGTCGAGGAGGAGGAGGGGCGCCCGTTGGGCCAGGGCCCTCGCAAAGAGGACCCGCTGGCGTTCGCCTCCGGAGAGGTCCAGGACCCCCCGGTTCCGGAACGGGTCCACGTCCGCCTCCCTCAGGGCCTCCTCCACCGCGGAGAAGTCCTCGGGCCGGCTGGGGGCGAAGCTCCCCTGGTGCGGATACCTCCCCAGGGTCACAAAGTCCACCACGGGAAGGTTGTCCGCCGGGACCTCTTGCTGGGGCACCCAACTCGCCAGCCGGGCTCTCTCCCGGGGACGCAGCCCTCGGACGTCGCGCCCGTAGAGGCGAACGTCCCCGTCCGAGGGGATCATGCCCAGGGCGGCCCGGAGCAGAGTGGTTTTCCCGGAGCCATTCGGCCCCACCAGGGCCACGAACTCCCCCGGGGCGACGGAAAGGGTCACGTCCCGAAGGACGCGCTGCCCTCCCAGCACCACGGAGAGCCCGCTCGTCTCCAAGGGGGGGATGGCGCTTTCCTTCATCCCAGCCTCCGCCGTCGTCGGTAGAGGATCCACAGGAAGAAGGGGGCTCCCACAAAGCTGGTGATGACTCCCGGGGGGAGTTCTCCCCCACCTCCCAGGATCGTCACCGCCAGGTCGTCGGCCAGGAGCAGGAAGAGACCTCCGAAGAGGGTGCTCAAGGGGAGCAGGTAGCGGTAGTCCGGCCCCCGGAGCCTCCGGATGATGTGCGGAGAGATGAGACCCACGAAGCCGATGGCCCCGGAGAAGGCCACGGCCACCGCCGTCACCAGGGCGGACAGCACCAGCAACCTCCGGCGGACCCGCTCCACATCGCAGCCGAGGCCCCGGGCGGTCTCATCCCCCAGCTGAAGGAGGTTCAGGTCCCTCCCGTGGAGGGCCAGGAATAGGGAACCGGCGAGTATGCCTCCGAACGCCAGCGCCACCTCCCCCCACGTGGCATTGGAGAGGTATCCCAGGGTCCAGAAGGTGAGGGGGATGGAGCTCAACGGTCGGAGGGTGATCACGAGGGAGATGACCGCTCCGAAGAAGGAGGCGAGCGCCACACCGGTGAGGAGAAGCGTCTCCACGGTGGAACGCCCGGAGTGAGAGGCGAGGAGGATCACGGCGGCGCTCCCCATGGCGCCCAGGAAGGCGAAGAGAGGAAGGGCCACCAGGGCGTACTGCAAACCGTATCCGGCGACGAAGAACGCGGCGGCCCCCACCGCGGCCCCCGAGGAGATGCCCAGGAGATAGGGGTCGCCCAGGGGATTCCGGAAGATGCCCTGCATGGTCCCGCCCGAGATTGCGAGGGCGCCCCCCACCAGGAGGGCCAGAAGGATCTCCGGAACGCGGTTCTCCCATAGGATCGCCGCAAGGATGGTACAGGGCACCACCTGACCCTCCACCACCACCGGGACCGGGCAGGAGCTCCCCAACGCCCCGGGATTCACGATGCGCTGCAGGAGGAAGGAGAGGACATCCGGGAATGGGATGGGGACGGTTCCCAACGCCATGGAGAGGATGGTGGCCGTACCCACCGATCCCAAGAGGAGCAGGACCATCCGAAGGGGGCGTGCCTTCCCTCCCGCCGGGAAGCGCCACGACCGGAGGATTCGCGGGCCCCCCATGCCCTCCCCATCCCGGGGACCTTCACTCCTCATCGATGGTCCGGGGTGCCGGGGGGCGGGACGATCTCGGGAGCCGGTCCGGAGGGGGGAAGTCGGATGGGCATCAAGCGCATTGGATTTCTGTCAAGAGGGTTAGTCCTTAATTCTTGTTGGATGCATGGGAGCCCCGCTCCATGGATCCCAGAAGGGTCGGGTCGCGATCCCGAACGGCACCGTCCTCCGGGGAGGGGGCGAGTCCCCGCGGTGTCCCCCGTCTTCTGGTGGCCGCGCTCCACTCGGGAGCGGGGAAGACCATGGTTACGGCGGGACTCATCGAGGCCCTTCGGAGCCGAGGACAGCGGGTGGCCCCGTACAAGTGCGGCCCCGATTTCCTGGACCCCCAGGTCCTCACCGTGGCGGCGGGGGGGATCCCCGCCCGGAACCTGGACCTGTGGCTGACCCCGAGGTCCCGGGTCCGAGAGGCATTCTTCTATCCCGGGGGGCGAGCCGGACCGTCCTCCGTGCGGGTCGTCGAAGGGGTGATGGGCCTCTTCGATACCGATTGCTGGGGCACCTCCACGTTGGCGGTGGCCCGTCTCCTCGACCTCCCCGTGATCCTGGTGGTGGACGGCTCCCGGGCCGTGGAAAGCGTGGCGGCATCCATCCGGGGGGCGGCCACGCTCGCCGGCCCGGGTCGGATCGCGGGGGCCGTGGTGAATGGGGTGGGTCGAGGATGGCATGCGAACACCATCCGACGTGCAATTGAGGAGCGCACATCCACTCCATTTCTGGGAGCGCTCCCATGGGACCCGTCGATCCGCCTTCCGGAGCGCCACTTGGGGCTGGCGACCCCCCGCACGGACCCGGGGCGGCAGCTGGGAAGGAGCATCCGCCGGGCGGGGTCCTGGGCTTCCGAGAACCTGGACATGGACCGGATCGAGGGAATCATGGAGGCGGCCCCTCCGTTGGACGTGCCCCCGCAGGGGGTCACCCCGGGGGGCAGGAAAGCTCCCGGAGGCGCCGTGGTGGCCGTGGCACGGGACCCCGCCTTCTGCTTCTGTTACCCCGAGAGCCTGGAGGCGTTGGAGCGAACTGCACGGGTCGAGTACTTCTCCCCGGTACGGGGAGACGTCCTTCCCGCGGGTTCCACCGCGCTCTACCTGCCGGGGGGGTATCCGGAGCTTCATGCCGCCGAACTGGGGCGGAACGAAGCACTTCGGAGGGAGGTGAGGGCCTGGGTGCACGACGGGCACCCCACATATGCCGAGTGTGGAGGGATGATGTACCTCATGGAGTCCCTCACCCTCTCGGACGGGCAACGGTTCCCGATGGCGGGAGCGGTCCCGGGGCGGACCGAGATGACGTCCCGGCTGCAAGGATTTGGGTATGCGGAGGCCCGGGTGATCCGGAAGGGGCTCATGGGGCCTCGGGGAACGCGGATCCGGGGGCACCTCTTCCATCGTTCCCGGCGATGGGTGCCGGATGGCACTCGGTGGGGATTCTCCATCCACCGGAAAGCGGGCGGAGGCGTGCTCCGGGATGGGATATCCGGGCCCGGCCTCCTGGCGAGCTATCTCCACGTTCGCATCGACTGCCAATTGCCATTGGTCCGTTCGCTCGCGGAGAGAGGATCCCAGGGGTAGCGGGCCGGCGGTAGGCTCCCTGGAGCGGGGACCCCGAGTTCGCCATCCATGGCACGGAAGAATCCGGGCGCCCTCCGCGCCGGGACACGATGCCTTCGGAAGGACGTCGGCCCGGCCCGGACGTGTTCCATGGAAGGGACCCGCGGGCGTTGGGGATCAGACGATCCCGAGAAGGTAGATCGCGAGGCCTATCCCCACAAGGACGAGGAGCCCGGCAAAGACGTACTCCAGTGTGGCGTCGGCCACGAAGCGATCCTCCTGGATGCTCTGCTTCGTCCTCTGGAAGCGGATCGTGGCCAGGATGAGGAGCGCACAGGCCGAGAGGACCAGCAACACGCCGACGATCTCCGAGACGGGTGAGGAAGAACCGGGCGAGGTGGGATTCAGCTCCCGCAGCAGGAGCCCGAATTTGGAGACCACGAATCCCAGGGCCATGATGGTGATGGCCGTCCGCACCCACGAAAGGAAGGTCCGGACATTGGCGAGATGATCCGACGTGTTGGGTTCCGACATGGAGCGTGGCTACCCGGGAGTGCGGTCGATACAAGAGGTCACCGGGTCCGCTTCAGAGGCATCACTGGAGGGAATTCTGGATGCCGGCTCGGACAAAATGCAAAGGGTCGGGGAAGCCCGGGAACCAGTGGTTGCTATCCCGAATCATGGGAGTACGGTGTTGCGGTTTCATGCTCCCTCGAAGGGCCCACCGTTGAACGTGGCTAAAGTGGGGAATCGGGTCCGATCCAATTGCCGGTAAGACGGTGGCGCGTCCCGGGAAGCGAGTTGTCGCGGGGACGCGCGCTGTTTTATAGGGGAGGCGGGTCGAGACGATGACCGGTCCGGATCGGTCGATGCCCGTGTGGGGTAGCTACGGAAGCGGAACCACCCGCCTTCGCTACAATGGATTATCCTAGGGGCCTGCGGAGCCTCAGACCTGGGTTCGAATCCCAGCACGGGCGTCATACCATTCTTGCCGTGGGGAACTTGGGGAAGGGTAGAATGGCCACGTCCGGGTCCCAGAACATTCCCAAGAAAAGTTGACCTTGGAAGAAGGGACGCCCCTTCGGAGTCCCAAATCGTTCCGGGGGCTTCCTGGGGGACGTTGGGATGAGGAGGGGGGAGGACAAGGGAATGGGTCAGAGGTGCGGATGACCACTTTCAAGTCCGGATGGGAAACGGAGGGTTCGCTCAAATAGGTACAAAGTGGGTCCCTTCGGGTGGAGAAGTCCGGTGGTCAGCGAGAGGACGGCCCTCCTGGGAACCCTCACGGGCGCCGCCTTCTGGGGGCTTTCGGGAACGGCGGCCCAGGCCGTCTTCCAAGGATACGGGTTCCCGGTGGTGGGCCTCGTCACGATCCGCATGCTCGTCTCGGGGGCGATCCTGTTCCTCATCGTCCGCCCCCGCTTCCCCCGGGACCAGTGGAAATCTCTCCTCCTCCTCGCGATCTTCGGGTTCCTCGGGATCCAGCTCGCGTACCTCCTGGCCATCGCCTTTTCCAACGCCGTCACAGCCACCCTCCTGCAGTTTCTCTTCCTTCCCATCGTGGTGGCCTACGAGATGATCTCGGGGGTCCATCGCTGGTCGTGGGGGTGGGGGGCCATCCTCGGTCTTGCGATGATCGGCACGGTCTTCCTGGTGGGAGGGGTACCGGGGCTATCCTTCCACTTCTTGGTCACGATCCCTGCCTTGGCGTTCGGCCTCCTCTCGGCGGTCTGCGCAGCCTATTACACGCTCGGCTCCCGGTCGTTCGTCCGTACCCACGGGTCATGGTGGGTCACCACGTGGGGCTTCCTCCTGGGGGGCCTCGTTTCCGCACCCCTGGGGGGGATCCAACTCGTGGACTATCGACTTCCCCCCACGGGGACCGGGCTCGAGGGCCTGGGCCTCCTCCTGGTCTTCATCATCCTGTTCGGAACGGTGCTCGGGTATGGGTTGTTCCTCTCCGGATTGCGCCGCCTTTCCGCCACGGAGATCGGGGTCGCCGCCGCCGCGGAACCCGTCGTGGCGGCCGGCGCGACGTACGCGTTCCTCGGGGTCGCCTTGGGGCCCGTGCAATACGTGGGCGGGGGGCTCATCGTGGTGGCCGTGGTGATGCTTGCGTTCCGCTCCCCTTCCCCTTCTCCCGAAGGATCCCGGGAGGCATCATCTCCGGGGCGTGACCCTCCCTCTGGCCGGCTGTTGCCTTGAGGGATATCACGCGGTGGAGCGTTCACATCCTCGGGTTCCCCGGATTGGAGGTGGACCCGGCGTCCGATCGGGGGAAGAGGGTGTACGGTGAAACGACCCTGGGAAGGGAGGAGACGGGTGGTCCCGAGAGCGAGATGGGCCACACCCGGGGTCCGGGGGCCTAGGGTCGGGGTCCTGCCTCGGCCGGTGCGGGTGTGCCCTCCGAGAACTCGAGGATGGACATCCCGAAGGCACCGTAGACCTGGCTCGTGGAGACGAGGCGTCCTTCCCAGTTTTCCCGGAGGGCACCCAGCACCATGAAGAGCGGCCCGAGGTTTCCCTCGGGTTCCACGGTTTCCCACTTGGCCCGGTCAAAGTGGGTCAGCTCCTTCGTCTGGCCACGGAGGGCCAAGTCCACGATCTCCCGCTCGATGGATTCTCCCTGGGTCCACCGGGCTCCCGGCGTGGGGTCCATCCGCGAAAAGGAATGCGTGATGGAGCCCGTCCCGACCATGACGAGCCTACGGGGCTCGTGACGAAGAGCCTCCCCCACCACGGCCCCCCATTTCACATGATCCTCGGGGGAACGGTCCGAGATGGAAAGGGGGAGCGTTGGCAGGTCCCCCTCCGGCCACAGCCGGATGAGTGGTGCCCACGCCCCGTGGTCCAGGCCCCAATCCTGTGTCGTCTCCACGGGGACCCCCTCCCGGGTCCCTGCCTCTTCGAGGAGGCGGGCCAGCGGGGGGTCGCCCGGAGGCGCGTACCGCACAGAGTAGAGTTCTCGGGGGAACCCCGAGAAATCGTAGATCTGACGAGGAACGGGCGCTGCCTGGATCCGGAACCGGCCGGGGGCGGACCAGTGGGGGGAGGCCACGAGGATACCCTCGGGTCGGAACCGCTCGCGGAGTTTCAAGTTCTGGAGGTCCCGTGCGGCTTCCTCCCCGACCCCTCCGAAGGCCGAGGGGGAGATCAGGAACGGGGCGTTGGGAACGAAGAGAGCAGCGACCAGCGGCAAGTTCTATCCTCCCGGGACGGGACCCATTGATGATTCCTGCCGGGAATGGTGGAAGGGAACTTGAACCTCATCCACCCGGGATGGACATCCGCGGTCCGGGATGGGGCGCTCCGTCCGGTCTCCTACAGGTGCCATGATGGTCCTCCGTAGCCGGAGGGAAGGCCCGGAGGATTGGGTCCCCCGAGGGGATCCGGTCGCGGCGTGGGCGACCGGCCCGTTTTCCGGGAGATGTACGCATCGATGGCTTGCGCAGCTTGCGTCCCGGCAGCCATGGCGTAGACGATGGATTTTCCCCCCGCCGCGAAGATCCCCTCCACGTCGGTCATCCATCCCTGGTGCTGCCCCACGGGGTATCCGTGCCGGGACGGCTTGAGACCGAGTTCCCCCGGCATTCCCTGAAGGTCGGCCCTCTCTCCCGCCGCTACGATCACCGTGTCGCAGAGGATGGTCTCCTCCGAGTTGGGCACCAAGGTGAGGGGGCGTCGGCCGGACGCATCTGGAGGCCCCAACTCCGTGGCCTGCACGATGAGCCGCTCCACGTGGCCCTTTCCCTCGATCCGGACCGGGGCCCTCTGGTAGAGGAAACGCAGTCCCTCCTCGCTGCCTTCCGAGACCTCCTCTTCGCCCGCGGGAAGGTCGTCCTTTCCTCGCCGGTACACGACGAGGACCGTGGAATCCTTGGCCAACCGGAGGGCGGACCGGGCGGCGTCCATGGCGACGTCGCCTCCCCCGATCACCACGATGGTCCGATCCTTCCGCCCCAGGAAGGGTTCGGGGCCGGTGTTCACGGCGAGGAGGAACTGCAGCGCCGAGAACACCCCGGGGAGATGCTCCCCCGGGATCCCCAGGGCCCGGGGATCCGAGGCCCCGATGGCCAGGAAGACCGCGAGATACCCCTCTTTCAGGAGGCTCTCTGGGGTGAAATCGGCCCCCGCCTTCTTCCCCACCACGAACTTGCAATCCAGGTTTCGGAACCGTGCGAGGTCGAGGTCCAGTTCATCTCCTGCAAGATGGTACTTGGGGATGGTCTGGACCTGGCCCCCCAGGAAGGGCTCGGCCTCGAAGACCGTGACACCGTAGCCCCGGAGACAGAGTTCCCAGGCCGCCATGATCCCCGCGGGGCCCCCTCCCACGATGGCCACCCGCTGGTTCCGGGGGGCACCCGGGACATACATCCGGTCCGCCTTGCCGAACTCAAGGGCCGCGCGCTTCAGGTGGCGGATGGCGATGGGGATCCCCCTCCCACCCATGATGCAATCCTCCTCGCAGTAATGGTAGCATGTCTTGCACAGGACCGTGGCCAACGGGTTGTCCCGGATGGTGAGCTCCGCGGCCTCGTCGAACTTCTCCTGCGCGATGAGTCCGATGTATCCCCGGCAATCCTGGGTGATGGGGCAGGCCTGGACGCAGAAGGGCATGGCGCACTGAAGGCAGCGTTGCGCCTCCACCACCGCTTCCTCCCGCGTGTAGGCGTGCAGGATCTCCTCGAAGTCCTCCTTCCGTTCGTTCCCGGGATCCTCGGGGATCGGGACCCGGATGTATCGATCGGCGCACATATTGCGTGAACCCCCTGTGCTCTCATGCAAGGCCGGAACCCTGAATAAGGCGCCGGACCGGAATCCAGAAGCGGGGTGATTTTCTTCGGGGTCGACCCATCTGCGGACGGGACCCCATCCGTCGGCGTTCCCAGGACCGGCTCCCGAATATTGTCCCGGCAATGGGGTCATCTTTGCCGAGGTAGTTCCTCCTCCGTGGCACACACCCGATGTTGCCATGAAGTGCGGCGTTGGGCCATGCTCGGATGCCCTCAAGACGCCCCAAACCGTTCCCCGACTCCCGTCATCAGGCCTGCTGGGATGTCCTTGGCCAGTGCCACGGGCCCGCGGGGGATGCGCCAAGCTTGAATCTCCGGGAGTGGTGGCGCCGAGGCAGGGAACGAATATGTGGGGCGCTCAGGACGAGGTGGGGGCACTCAACCGGGTGACGCCGGACGTGGTTCGACGGGCCTTGGGATCCGTGGCACAGGGCCGCGTGCTCAGCCTGGCCCAAGTTTACAGCGCCCAGATGCCACAGATCGGGTTCCACGGGCCGTTCTTTTCCAGCACGTTCCGGACCTATCGCGGGACTCAGCGGCTCTTTTCCGGCTTCCGGAACGACCTGGGGTCCCTCATCTGCCGGTACGAGCTCTCCGACCACACGGGGACCCACGTGGATGGGCTCAACCATGCCTCGCGGGGAGATCTCCTGTACAATGGTGTCCGCGCCTCCGAGATCCTCACCGACGCCGGCACCACGCGATTGGGCATCGAGACCATGCCCCCGGTGGTGACGCGCGGCGTCCTTCTCGACGTGGCCCGCCTCCACCGCACCAAGGTCCTCGACCCTTCCTACGAGATCACTCCGCGGGACGTCACGAGGGTCCTCAAGGAGCACCGGCTCGAGGTCCGGCCCGGCGATGCCGTCCTTTTCCGCACGGGTCGAGGGTCCCTGTGGGGCGTGGACAATCCCCGCTACCTCTCGCCCAACCCGGGCCCCGGGCCCGAGGTGGCCCAATGGCTTGCGGACGAGCGGGTGGGCATCACGGGCGCCGACACGTCCAGCTACGATGTGGAGCCACCGAACCCCAAGGAGCTCTTCCCCTGCCATCAGATCCTCATCCAGCGCCACGGGATCCACCTCGTGGAGAACCTGGACCTGGAGAAACTGGCCAAGGAGCGGCCCCGCGAGTTCCTCTTCATCTGCGCTCCCCTGCGCCTTCAGGGCGGGGCGGGGTCGCCCGTGGCGCCCATCGCGGTGATCTGAACCGGGCGTCCCTCTCGCCGACCCCCCGGCGCGCGCTCTGCGGGGAAAGGGCCCCAAGTGCTTCCGCGCATCGGAAAGGGAGATGAGGCAGGGCTCTCTGGTTCCCGTCGCTCCATGCCCGTGGCCATTGAGATCTCTGACCTCACGAAGACGTTCCCCAGTGCCTGGACGCTTCCCTGGCAACCCCGCCGGCCGTCCACCACGGCCCTGGACCACGTCACCCTCGAGGTGCGGGAGGGGGAGATCTACGGTCTCATCGGGCCCAACGGCGCGGGCAAGACCACCCTCCTCAAGGTCCTGTCCACCCTCCTCCTCCCCACCTCCGGGATGGCCCGGGTCCTGGGGCACGATGTGGTCCGCGAGGAGCGGGCGGCGCGCTCCTCCATCGCCCTCGTGACCAATTCCGAGCGCTCGTTCTATTACCGACTCGATGGGTGGCAGAACCTCCGGTACTTCGCCGGGCTCTACGGCCTCGGCCGGAGAGAACTGGAACGACGGGCCCGCCCCTTCCTGAGGTCCCTGGGGCTCGAGAGGGTGATGCACCGGGACTATCGGACCTACAGCACCGGGATGCAACGGAAGCTCGCCTTCGTCCGGGCCTTCGTGCTGGAGACCCCGGTCCTGCTCCTGGACGAGCCCACCAGCAGCCTCGACCCGGCAAGCGCCCTGGAGATCCGTCGGACCATCTCCGAGGTCTGTCGGGAGCGCCATCAGACCGTGCTATTGAGCGCGAATAACCTCCTCGACGTGGAGCGCTTGGCCGACCGGGTGGGGATGATGTCCTCAGGGCACCTCATCCCCATCACCGAGGGAGGAGGGGCGGGGCCGGAGTTCGGCATGGCCCGGTGGCTGTTCGACGATCCCCCCGAGCGGGTGGAGGCGCTCCTCGGATCCTGGCTCCGACGCCAGGGGCGCCCCGACGTGGCCCGGTGGGAGATCCAGGGCCGTGCCGAGGGGACCCGGGTCCGCCTCTGGACCTCCGATCCCGAGGTGCATCTCCCCCTCATCCTGGCGGAGGTCCTGAGGGGAGGGCTGCATCCCCAGCGCCTGGACCTCCGGGGGGTCGATCTCGAGGAAGAGTTCCTCCGGAACCTCCCCGCGGCCCAGGATGTGAGCCCGGAGGCGACCTGACCGTGGAAGCTCCTCCTTCCTTCCCCTCTGCTCCGAGGAGCGCGCGGCTCGATCCCGTGCTGGACGTGCTCCGGAAGACCTACCTCTTCACCTTCCTCCGGGGGTGGGCGGTCTGGTTCAGCTACCGGGCGCAGGTGTTCCTCACCATCCTGGGTTGGGTGATCCCGGTGTTCTTCTATTTCGTGCTGGCCGGTTACCTCACGAATCCCACGTCCGGCACCGCGTTTGCGGGGAGCCCCGAGAGCTATGTCGCCTTCTTCGTGGTGGGGCTCGCCTTCCAGGGGTTCGTGACCAGCCTCTATGGGACGCTCGCCCAGAGGATCCGCTCGGAACAGATGATGGGGACCCTGGAGCACCTCCTTCTGTCGCCCACGTCGCCCGGCGCCGTCCTCGCCTACTCCATGGTCTTCGGGCTCATGTTGAACGTCCTGGCCATGGGAGTGATCCTCGGCATCGGGGTGGGGTTCCTGGGGGTCCACCTCGCGGTCTCGTGGGCCGCCCTCATCGTTTCCGGAGTGCTGTTGGTCACGAGCAACCTGGGGATGGCCATCCTGGCCTCCTCGTTCATCCTGTGGACCAAGCAGGGGAACCCCATCGCCGTGTTCCTCACGCTGTACACCGAGCTGTTCGGCGGCGTGTTCTTCCCGGTGAGCTTCCTGCCCCGGAGCGTGGCCTGGATCTCCTACCTGGTCCCGCTGAACTTCGGCCTGAGCGCGGTCCGGGCGTCCCTCCTGAGCGGCGTGGGCCTCGGCGGCGTGGCCACGGACCTGATCTGGATGACCGTGTACACCGCGATCACCATCCCCCTGGGGCTCGCTTTCTTCCGGTGGACGCTCCGAAGGGTACGGGTCGATGGGACACTGGCCACGTACTGACGGAGGAACGCCCCGGGGTCCTTACGGGAATGCGAGGGGGAGACCCACCGTCGCGGGGCGAGTCGCCCCCCTAGGGTTCCGAGGCGGGTAGGGGAGTCTCCCGTAGCCCCGGGGCGAGCCGAAGGTTCCTCACGACCTTGCGCCGTGCCGCGATGATGAGGATGATCGCGAGGCTCACCCCCACGAAACCCAACGGTCCCAGGAGGATCGGGTAGGCGATCCCCGACTGGACGGCGTAGTAGATGACCGCGATGATCACCGCGCTGGACAGGAGGGGCACCACCACGTGGGTGAAGATGGCCGACGCACGGACCCCCGTCTTCCGAAGGGAGGCGGTGAGGGCCGTGTTGGCGAGGATGTGGATGGTCAGGGTGGCCAGAGTGGAGGCCGTGAGGAGGATCAACCAGGCATCGAAGACGCCGTTCACGAACCCGTAGAGCAGGTCAAACACCGTGGCCACGAGAATGGCGAGGACCGAGGCCGCGAGGGCGAAGATCCAGAGGGCCGTGGTGGGGGTCCGGTGGCGGGGATGGAGGTGGGCGAACGCCTTGGGCAGAAGGCCGTCGCGGCCCATGGCGTAGGCTGTCCGGGAGAGCCCGGTGGCCATGGCCACGAGAGGTGTGAACATGACGAGGTTATAGAGGATGATGACCAGGGCGGCGGCCCAGAGCCCGATGTCCTGCTGGGCCAGGAAGGCCCCCGGCAGGCCCGATCCCGCGAAGCTCGCCATGTTGGGGATCCCCCATCCCACCACCTGCGCGTAGGCGGCGTAAATGTAGATGGCGCCGATGATGAGGAGGAGGATCACCACCGCCTTCCCGATGGTCTTCTTGGGGGCCCTCGCCTCTTCCCCCAGCGGGACGATGGACCCGTACCCCGCATAGGCGAAGTAGCTGCCCGTCACGAACCCGAGGAAGACTCCCCCGGCCCCCGGAGGCACGGTGAAGGTGAACGGCGCCAGCGAGTTCACGGGGGCGTGCGCGATGATGACCGTGGAGAAGGCGATGACCACCGCGGATTCCACGAGCCCGAAGACCGTGAGGACCCGCACCGACGGGCGGAGTCCCAGGTAGACGGTGATGAAGACCGCCAGGCTCTCCAGCGCCACGAAGGGGATGCCCGCCCACCCGGGAAGGTTGGTGCTCAGGATGACATTGATGGAGAGGGAGAAGGTCCAGAGATAGATCAGGATGATGAAGGCGATGTTCAGGACCTGATAGATGATGTACATGTAGGCGGTGAAGGCCGCGCTGTACGAGCCCATGCCATCGGCGACGTAGGCGTAGTACCCTCCGGCGTTGGCGACCTTCTTGGCGTACTGGTAGATGGTGTTGGCCGCGAGGAGCGAGGCCAGCATCCCGAGGATGAAGGCGAGGGGCGTGGCGCCCAGGGCGTACGCGGCCGCCCCCGTGATGGATCCCGCGAAGATGGCGATGGGCGCCTCCTGGCCCATGGCCTGAAATAGGAGTCCGAACGTTCCCACGGTGTTCGCGCGGAGGGTCACAGGCTCGCTGGCGGTGGCCATGCGCAGGGGCACGTGGTTCACATATAAACCCCTGCCGCTGTTTGTCAAGACGCACGCGCCACTGACGGACCCGCCCCGGCATCGGGAACCGGTGCCCCGGGCGGCTTCCCCGCCTCTCCGCTCCGGCGCGGAACCGGCCCCTGCGCCCCAAACCTCCCTCCGCGGATGGAACCCGTAATGAGGGGAACATGATTGCAGTGGCCATGCCGGCCATGTCTTCCCCCCGTGAGGCTCCGTTTCGGCTCCGTACCTCCCACACCTACCTCGCCGCCTGTTCGCATTCTCCCCTCCACGAGGGAATGATCGCCGCACTGCGGCGATACGAGACGGATCTGGAGGAATTCGGGAACCCGTGGGACATGTGGATGGAACGCGTCGGGGAAGGGAAGGCACTCTTCGGTCGGTTGATCGGGGCAACGGCGGAGGAGGTGGCCCCGAACTTCTCCGTCTCCACCGCCCTCGCGGGCCTCCTGAGCGCCTTCCACTACGAGGAGCGGAACGAGATCGTGGTGAGCGACCTCGAATATCCCACCACGAACCACGTCTTCCTTGCCCAACGTCGCTACGGGGCGCGCGTGAGGACCTTGCATCACCAGAGTTACCGCCTGGACCCCTCCGAGTACCGGAAGGTGACGGGTCCTTCCACGCGGCTCCTCTCGGGCATCCACGTGTCGTCGATCAATGGCCTCCGCCAGGACCTGGGGGCCCTTCGGGAGATCGCACATTCCGCCGGCGCGGAATTCTACGTGGATGCCTACCAGTCCCTGGGGACCCTCCCGCTGGACGTGCATCGCGAAGGGGTCGACTATCTTGCGGCGGGGACGCTCAAGTACCTCCTGGGGGTCCCCGGCCTCGCGTACCTCTACGTCCGGCAGGACCTCATCCCCCACCTGGAACCCACGGTCATCGGCTGGTTCTCCCAGAAGGACCCCTTCCGGTTCGGACCGGAGGAACTGGATTTCGTCTCCACCGCCGATCGGTTCCAGACGGGCACCTGGCCCGTTCCCGCGCTCTACGCCGGTATCGCGGGGATGCGGATCATCCTCGAGATGGGCGTGACGGCCATCTCGCAGCGGATCGCGGCCCTCACCCAGTACGCCATTGACCGGGCGCGGGACCTGGGGCTCGCCACCATCACTCCGGAGGAGCCCTCCCAGCGGGGGGCGGTGGTCTCCCTCGTGGTCCGGGACCCCCATGGATTCGAGAATCGCCTTCGCCAGGAGGGGATCATCACCTCCAGCCGGGGAGTGGGATTGCGGCTCGCACCGCACTTCTACAATACCCGCGACGATATGGAACGTGCCCTGGTGCGCATCTCGGAACTCCAGAAAGGAGGGTAGGGGGTTGCCGCATCCCTCCCCGGTCTCCCGAGAGGCCCCGGGGCCAGGAACGGTGCGACCCGGGAACGGACCTTCCCGGTGGGTGGCGCTCGAGTGCCTTCGCTGCGGGCGCGAATCCCCCCCGGACACTCTGGGACGTTGCGGGAACTGCCAGGGGATCCTGAGCGCCCGGTACTCCATGAAGGGGTACCGGTGGGGGACCATGGGCACCCGATCCCTCTGGGAGTTCCAGGAAGTCCTGCCTCCCGTCCCGGACGCGTTCCGGACGAGCCTGGGGGAGGGATCCACCCCCTACGTACCCCTTGCCCATCTGGGTCGGGAGGTGGGGCTCCCGCACCTCCTGGCCAAGCTGGAAGGGACCAATCCCACGGGCTCGTTCAAGGATCGTGCGGCGGCCCTGGGGGTCAGCCTGGCCCGCACCCGGGGGGCCCGGGGCGTCTTTACCGCCTCCAGCGGGAATGCCGCGTCGGCCATCGCCGCCTACTGCGCCCGCGCGGGACTCCCCTGCGTGGTGATGGCCCGGGAAGACATCACCGCCTCCAAGCGGATGCAGATCGGGATGTACGGGGCCCGCATCGTACCGGTCCGTCATCTCTTCGACACGGAGGACACCCTGACGCAGGCCCTCCGTGCGGCGGGGCGGGCCGCCCCGGACTTTGCGAACCTCTTTGTCTGGGCCCCCTGGAATCCCCTCCTGGTCGACGCGATGAAGACCATCGCCTACGAGATGGCCCTCCAGGGCCCGTTGCCCGATGCGGTCCTTGTCCCCGTGGCCGGTGGGGACCTGCTCTACGGCATCCACAAGGGATTCTCCGAGCTTCGGGAGGCCGGGCTCATTCCGGCGACCCCCCGGATGATCGCCGTCCAGGGCGAGGGTGCGAGCCCTCTGGTCACCTCGTTCCTCGCGGGTCACGAGGAGGTTCTCCGGGGGACTCGGGCCGACACGGTCGCGGGAGCCCTCCGGGTCACGTTCGGGGGGGAGCACGCGCTCCAGGCGCTCCGCGAGAGCGCGGGGACCGCCATCGCGGTTCCCGACGCAGCCATTCTCGCCGCCCAGAGGCGGATTGCCGCTCGGGAGGGGATCTTCTGCGAGGTTTCCTCCGCCACCACGGTGGCCGCACTGGAATCCCTCCGGACCTCGGGGCAGCTGGGCCCGGGCGACACCGTGGCGGTGATCCTCACGGGCCTGGGGTTCAAGGACCATCCCGCCGACATGGTGGGAAGCGCCCCCGAGGCGAGCCGCGAGATCTCGGAGATCGATGCGGGCCTCTTTCACGGAACACATGGGGAACCGAGGAGCCGGCCCGCCCCGTGATGGGGACCCGAGGGCGGCGGTCCCACGGTTGGTCGGGGCGGGGTATCCGCACCCCGTCGCGCCGGTGGATACGGATTTACCGGAGGGGCCCGACGGGGGGATCCGGTGGGGCGAAGAACCCCCGGGCACCGTGGCCGGCGCGGCCGGGCCGCGCCGGATGCCTCACCTTAACTATTCCCAATGGATGGGGAGCGGGGATCCAGATGTCCAGGGAGCGCGGCTCCGGACCGGGGCGGGGTTGAGATAGTTGGCCGAAGTGATCGCGCGATCCACGGAAGCCCTGGTGGGTCGGAGCCTGCCGCGGAGAGAAGACCTGACCCTGGTCCGGGGGCAGGGCACTTTCGTGGACGACGTCCACCTCCCGGGCCTCCTGCACGTTGCCTTCCTGCGCTCCCCCTATGCCCACGCACTGGTGAAGGGTGTGGACACGTCGAGCGCCCGTCAGCAGGCCGGGGTCGTGCACATCCTCACCGGAGCGGACCTGGACCTCCAGATCCCGACGTGGATGAAGCTCCCGGACCTGCGTACTCCGCCGCGTCCCCTCCTGGCGCGGGATCGGGTCCTCTATGTGGGGGAGCCGGTGGCGGCCGTGGTGGCCACCGACCCGTACCTCGCCCGGGACGCCGCGGAGTCCATCGATGTGGATTACGTACCGCTTCCTCCCGTGGTGGACGCGGAAAGCGCCCTCTCCCCCAGCTCCCCGAGGCTCTACCCGGAGTGGAAGGACAACCTGCTCATCCACCGCGCCTTCCGGGGCGGTGACCCGGACGGCCAGTTCCAACGGCCCGATGCGGTGAAGGTCGCCACGAGGGTCGTGAGCCACCGGTATTCCCCGGTCCCCATGGAGAACCGGGGCGTGGTGGCGTCCTATGAACGGGGGACGGGGGATCTCCGCATCTGGGCGTCGACGCAGTTCCCCCACGTCTTCGGGACGCTGACGAGCCAGGTCCTGGGGATACCGGAGCACCGGATCCGGGTGACCGCAGGGAACGTGGGCGGAGGGTTCGGGATCAAGTCCGCCATCTTCCCTGACGAGCTCGTCACCTGCTACCTCGCCCACCGCCTGGGGAAGGCCGTCAAGTGGATCGAGACCCGCTCCGAGCATCTCCTCGTGGCGGGTCACGCCCGCCAACAGGTCCACGACATCGAGGGAGCGTTCCTTCCGGATGGCACCCTCCTGGCCATCCGAGACCGCATCGTGGCGGATTTCGGTGTCTATGGCACCTTTTGGACGGAGGTCCAGCCTGCGTTCCTCTCGGCCCTGCACCTGCCCGGTCCCTACCGGCTGCGGCACTATTCCTACGATCTCTCGTGCGTGGTGACCAACAAGGGACCCTACGGTCCCCACCGTGGGTTCGGCCGTCCCGTGGGGACCCTCGTGATCGAGAGGCTCCTCGACCGGGCGGCCCGAGAGCTGCGTTTGGACCCCGCGGAGCTCCGGCGGCGGAACCTCATCGGTCCCTCCGAGATGCCGTACACCTCGATCCATGGCATCACCTACGACAGTGGAGACTATCCGCGGGCCTTCTCCCGGCTCCTGGAGCTGGGAGGGTACCAGCGCTTCCGGGCGACCCAGGAGGCCCTTCGGCGGAATGGGCGGCTCGTGGGGGTCGGCCTCTCGATGTACGTCGAGTACACCGCGCCCGGTTCGGGCCAACTCCTGAAGAACCTGGGTTGGGAGGTCGGAGGGTATGAGGCGGCCACATTGCGCATGGACCCTTCGGGCAAGGTCACCGTGGCCACGGGTCTCCTCAGCACGGGCCAATCCCACGAGACCATCTTCGCCCAGATCACCGCCGATGAGCTGGGGATCCCCCTGGACGACGTGGTGGTCCGCCAGGGGGACACGTCACTGGCGCCGTACGGCTTCGGGGCCTGGGCGAGCCGGGGGACGGTCACCGGAGGAGGTGCGTGCATCCTCGCTGCGCGCCGCCTCAAGGAGAAGCTCCTTGCCATCGCCGCCCACCGCCTCGGGGTGCCGGTGGAGTCCGTGGGCCTCTCCCAGGGAGTCTTCCGGGCGGCGGGGAGCCCGAGGACCCTGACGGTGGAGGAGGTGGCGACCATCGCCATCCGCATGCCTTCCCTTCTCCCCGAGGGAATGGAGCCTGGGCTCGAGGTGACCGCCCGGTACGAGCCGGTCACCAACACCACATGCAGCTACGCCGCGCACCTGGCCATGGTGGAGGTGGACCCGGAGACGGGACGCCTTTCGATCCTCAAGTACGTGGTGATCGATGATGCCGGCCGTCTGGTGAACCCCCGCACGGCCCACGGCCAGGTCCACGGGGCCGTGGCCCACGGGATCGGCGGGACGATCTTCGAGGAGCTCCGGTACAGCCCCGAGGGTCAGCTCCTCTCCTCCACGTTCCAGGACTATCTCTTGCCCACCTCCATGGACGTCCCCAACGTCGAGGTGGAGAGCCTGGAGACGCCTTCCCGTAACCCCGGGGGCTTCAAGGGATTGGGGGAAGGAGGCTCCATCGGGGCACCGGCGGCCCTTGCCGGGGCCCTCGAGGACGCGCTGGCCCCCTGGGACATCGAGGTGAACGAAACCCCCCTCACACCGGAACGGGTGCATGGTTGGATCTCGTCGGCGCAATCCCGGCGGGCGGGCCGGGAGGGAACGGGAGCATGACCCTCGACGCCGCATCGGCCCGGGGGCGGGTGGACAAGGAGTACCTCGCGCGGATGACGCAACTCCTGGTGGACATCCCGAGCCCCACCGGCTCAGAGGCGGAGGTGGCCCGGGCGTACGGGGAAGAGATGCGGCGTCTGGGGATGGAGGTGGAATTGCAGGAGGTCGAGGCCGGCCGTCCCAATGCCGTGGGCCGATGGAAGGGCACGGGAAGGGGCATCCGGACCCTCTTCGACGGGCATCTGGACACCTCCTTCGCCGGGACCGAGGAGGAGCTATCGGGGGCCGGTTACCGGACCCGGACGGTCCGGGACGGGGACGTCCTCGTGGGCATGGGGACGTTCAACATGAAGGGGGCACTGGCCTGCTATCTGGGAGCCATCAAGGCCCTCCAGGAGGAGGGGATCGACCTCCCGGGGGAAGTCACCGTGGCGGGCGTGGTGGGGGAGATCGAGAAATCCCCCGTGGGTCGCTTCCAGGGACCCTCGTACCGTGGCTACGGTCGGGGCACGCAGTACCTCATCGGGCACGGATTGTCGGCGGACTGGGCGATCCTGGGGGAGCCCACGGGCCTCGAACTGATCCGGGGTCACTTCGGAACGGTCTGGGTCCGGCTCTCCGTCTCGGGCGACATCATCCATACCGCCTGGTCCTCCGGAAAGCGGAACGCCATCGAGACGTGGGCGGAACGGGTCTATCCCCGCTGGCAGGCCTGGAGGCGACGCTTCCAGGAAGGTGCGGTACACGAGGGCATTCCGGGGGTGGTGAACCTCGCCGCGGTGGAGGGGGGTTGGCCGTGGCGTGCCGCCCGGACCCCGCCTTCGTGCGAGATGTTCTTCGACGTCCGCACCCCGCCCCCGATGACGCCGGCCCAACTGGCGCATGACCTCGATGCGGAGGTGGCGCGCTGGAACGCCGAGGACCCCGGGCTGGAGGCCTCCGTCTCCTACTACGTCACGGAGCCGGGGACGGAACTTCCGGCGACCCACCCTCTCGTAACGACCCTCGGGGCCGCCCATGCCGCCGTCACGGGGGCGCCTCCAAGGGTCGGGTTCGTGACCTGGTACTCGGACGCGGCCCTTCTGAACCGGTTCGGCATCGCCGCGGTGAACTACGGGCCCTCCGGTCGCCTGCCGGAGGGCGGGGTGGGGTTCTCTCTTCCCCGCGGCGAGTACATCCTCCTCCCGGACATGGTCACGTGCACCCAGGTCTACGTGGAGTGGCTCATCCGCGCGGCACAGGCATCGGGGGGATAGGAAGAGGTCTTCCGGGAGATCCCAAGATGTACTACGAAGAGTTCCCAGAAGGGGCTTCCCTGGCCACGCACGGGCGGACCATCACTGAGACGGACGTGGTGCTCTTTGCCACCCTCACCGGCGCCCAGAACCCCCTGTTCCTGGATGCGGAGTATGGGAAGTCCACCGTCTTCGGGACGCGTCTCGTCCCCGGTCTCCTCACCCTTTCCATGGTCGTGGGCCTCGCCTACCAGCTTCCGCAGGGGCCCTTCGGGGAAGGTTTCATCGCCCTTCTGGACCTCGCCTTCGCGACGCCGAAGCCGGTCCGCATCGGGGACACCATCCGCGCCCGGGTGGAGGTGACCGCCAAGGAACCCCCCCGGGATGGGAAGGGTCGCGTCCGTCTGCACTTCTCCGCCCGGAACCAGCGGGAGGAAGAGGTCCTCACCGCCGACGCACGCTTCCTGGTCCGGGTGAAGGGAACGTAGGCCCCCCCGGTGCCCCTTCTCTCGTATTGGTTCCGCCGGGCCTCGAGAATCCCCCGGATCGCTTTGGCGAAGGTCGGGGCATCCCCGGGCAGGGCGCACTGCGTGGCGCCCCATCGCTGGGTTGATCTCCGCCTCGCTTCCCCGGGAGGGCCGAGGCCCTAACCCCGCCCCGGGGTGGAGTCCCGGAACACGATGTAGTCGGAGTCCCCCGGCGTCCACATCTCCGATGCGTCCACTCGTGCGAGGGGTCCGTCCGCCCTTCCGGGCGGCCCCTGGTCCCGATAGAGGATCCACTGGCGTGTGGGGGCATTCCTCCCAGCGAGGCGTCCGTAGGTGTAGGAGTACCGGAGGGCCATCTGTTCGTGGACCGCGAGGGCGGCTTCCGCGGGAACGGGAAAGCTGCGCGCACGGGAGGGAGATCCTTCGGGGACCACCCGGAGGAAGCTCCGTGGCTGGAGAACGCCCCCTCGCGTGCGCCGTGGGACGTTGAACCCCGGAGGGCTCACGAAGATGCGCCGGGCATCCCAGGGGACCCGCCACTCGCCCGAACCCTCCTCCGGTGTCACGGTGAGCCCCTGGGATGGGACCACCTGGACCGCCTTCACCAGCGGTTCGTGGAGGGATTCCGAGATCATGCGCAGGAGCTGGACCCACGCCACGAGGAGCCCCAGCGTGATCGCCACGAAGCCCAGGGAGGCGTAGAGGAAGAGCGAGCCCCCGTGGCGCGCCAGGACAAAGAGGAGGACCCCCAGGAACCCCAAGAGCGAGACGAGGGGGATCCCATCCTTGAGGGCGTGACGGAATCGCTCGGCCCGGAGCCCGGTCCGATATCCGTGGACCGCCTCCGAGCAGTCCCAGCGGTCCGATCGGGACTGGCGAAGGGGGGTGGACACGCCATTCGCACTCCCGGGGGGTATTTGGAACCCGCGGCCGGATCCACATGGTCCGCACCGTCAGGGATAGGCATGGAATGGATGACCACGCGTTTGCGTGGCATGGTATTAAAAGGGACTTCGACATAGGTCGAAGGACTTCCATGACCGGAGCAAACGTAACTTCGGAGAGCGGGGTCGCCCGATCCGCCTGGCGACCAGAGACGGACACCGTCAAACTGCGGCGCAACGCCATCCTGACCGTGGCCCTGGCGTTCCTCGGCTGGATGATGGTGTGGACGGACGGGAACCTCGTCCTCATCATGTATCCCAACGTGATGCCGTACGTCTACGCGGGCTTTCCCTCGTATCTCTGGGTGCCCATGTTCTCGGGGATGCTGTTCATCAGCTTCCTCGCCGCCTGGATCGGGAGCCTCATCGTGGGTCCGCTCATGGACCGGTACGGGCGCAAGTCCCTCTTCCAGGTGACCATCCTGGGAACTGCCCTCTTCTCGGGATTCCAGTATCTCATCACCAATTTCTGGAACTGGACGGGGCTGAGGTCCATCGACCAGCTCCTCAACAACAGCGAATGGTCCGTGGGCGGGACCATGGTGACCGAGACGGTCTCCAAGCGCGCCCGGGGGATCGCGCTGGCCATCATGCAGTCCGGCTTCGTGGCTGGATACGCCACGGCCGCGCTCATCGTGCACTTCGTCATCCCGGCGTTCCCCGCCGGACAGGGATTCCGTTACGCGTTCCTCATCAGCGTATTCCCGGCCGTGGTGATCGCCATCGCCCGGTACTGGGTGCGTGACCCTCCGCGGTACGAGGCCATGAGGGCCCTCAAGAAGGCGAAGCGCGCCAACGACGCCGCCACGGTGGAGGCCATCGAGCAGGTCTACCCTGCCGATGACGTGCGAGCGGTGAGGGCGACCTACGTGCAGATCCTCTCCCGCGACCAGGTCCGGAAGTCCCTGGCCCTCGCCTTCTGGTCCTTCATGCTTGCCGGGATCGGGATCGCGCTCCTCACGTTCATGCCCCTCTACATGCTCTTCTTCAAGGGCGTCACGGACTACACGGGCCTCTATGCCATCGCGCTGTACGCCACCATCCCGGCCTACCTGCTCAACGGGTTCGTGGCCAACTACATCGGGGCGAAGTATTCCGCGATCCTCTTTGCCATCGTCGAGGTCATCGGGATCTTCATCTTCATCCAGCCCTCGGTCACCGGGTTCAACACGACGTTCTTCTCGTTCCTCTTGTTCTCCTGGGGGCTCAACGGGGCGTTCGCCAGCACCATCCGGATGAACACGGAGTCCTTCCCCACCCGGGCCCGGGGGACCGGTTCCGCCTGGGTCAACGCGTGGTACTCGTTCGGGTTCGCGATCTGGCCCGCCATCTTCGGTGGGTTCGCCATCCCCATGTTCGCGGGGACGAGCTTCTTCGCAAGCTATTCGGGCGCCCTGAACTTCATCACCCTCTCGGCCTCCCAGTGGGCGTCGGTGCTCACCTGGTACGCCGCGGTCCCCATGATCATCACGATCATCGTCTGCCTTGTGGGGATCCCGTACGTGAGCGGCCGCGCGGAGCTCGAGGAGATCTCGAAGTAGGGTCGGGAGCAGATTCCCATCGAACGGGATCCCCGGATCCGTCCGGGGTTCCCAACCCCTTCCCCGGCCCCCGGGCCGGCCCGATCCTACCGACCTTGGAATCGGGGGGTTCGCTTGGCCCGGAACGCTTCGATGCCCTCGCGGAGGTCCTCGGTACCGAAGCACAGAGCAAAGTTGCGGCTCTCGAACTCCAGCCCTTGGGAGAGCGGAAGCTCCTCCGCCATCCGGAGGGCCTCCTTGATCCGCCTGAGGACCAGGGGGCTCTTCGCCGCCAGGGTCCCCGCCACTTCCCGGACGGCCGCGTCCAGTTGCGCGGCGGGGAAGATCCCGTTCACGAGACCCACCCTCTCGGCCTCCTCGGCGGAGATCCAGCGCCCGGTGTAGGTCCACTCCCGGGCCCGCCGGGCCCCCACCGCCCTGGGGAGGCGTTGCGTTCCCCCGGCGCCCGGCATGAGCCCCACGTTCACTTCCGTCTGTCCGAACTTCGCGTCCGGGCTCGCGTAGATGAGGTCGCAGGCGAGGGCGAGCTCCAGGCCGCCCCCCAGGGCCACGCCCTGGACCTTTGCGATCACCGGCTTCGGGAACCGCGAGATGCGCTCGACGCATCCCTTGGAGATGCGGGTGTACTCGAGGGCCTCGCGGGGAGAGAGTTCTAGGAACATGCCGAGGTCCGCGCCGGCGCTGAAGGCCTTTCCGCCTTGCCCGGAGAGGATGATCACCCGGATCTCAGGGTCCTCCTCGATGTCATCGAGGGCCCGGATGATCTCCTGCCGGGTCTCCCGGTCCATGGCATTGCGGACCTCGGGCCGATTGATGACGATCTCCAGGACCGGGGGTTCCCGACGCAGGAGAATCCGCGAAGTGCTCGACATCCAGAGTATTCCCCTGCCCTGCCCCACGGCCCCTCTCCTAAATCACTTTGGGACGCGCCCGCGAATGCGAGCTTGGCATGCCCTGCCGAGAAGCGGACGGGAGTTTGCGGGGGAAGTCAATGTGAACGGGACTTCCCGGCATTCCGGAGACGTCGCTCCCGAGAGCGGTTCCCAGCGCTCACGAAACGGGTTTATAGCGCGGGGCAATGGCACGCCTTGACTCCGCGGCGCATTCCTTTCCGTCCTCCGCTCCCGGCGGGGGCCGGAGGCGAGGTCCCGGCGGGGGAGAGGTCGATCTGGATGTATCCACGCCCCTTCGAATATCGCGCGGTGACCACGGTGGACGAGGCGCTTCGGGTCCTCCATGAGGTGGAGGATGGAAAGGTGCTGGCCGGGGGCCAAAGCCTGCTCCCGCTCATGAAGCTCCGCCTGGCCTCTCCGGGGGTCCTGGTGGACATCAGCGGGATCCCGGATCTCTCCTACATCCGCCCCCAGGGGGAGAATGCCGTGGAGATCGGGAGCCTCACCACGCACGACACGGTGGCCCACTCCGCGCTCCTCCAGGAGCGCTGTCCCATCCTCCCCGCGGCCGCCCGGGGGATCGCGGACCAGCAGATCCGGAACCGGGGAACCATCGGGGGAAGTTCCTGCCACGCCGACCCTGCGTCGGACCTGCCGCCCACCCTCCTTGCCCTCGACGCAGAGTTCTCCATCGTGGGACCCAAGGGATCCCGGACCGTTCCCGCGAAGGAGTTCTTCGTGGACCTCTTCGAGACCCAGGTCCAGCGGGACGAGATCCTGCATCACATCCAGGTCCCCACCCTGGGACCCCAATGGGGATGGTCCTACACCAAATTCAATCGAAGGGAGGGAGACTACCCCATCGTGGGGGTCGCCATCCTGGTGCGTCTGGACAGCCACGGCCGTCGCCTGGAAGAGGTCCGCATCGGTCTCGCGGCCGTGAACCCGACCCCCTGTCGGGCCCGGGCCGCCGAGCGCTTCCTCCAGGGGCAGGAGATCTCCCCGGCCATCCTTAAGGAGGCCGCCCATCGCTCCACCGAAGGGCTTCACCCGGGGTCCGACATGCACGGGAGTTCCCAGTATCGCCGGGACATGGTCCAGGTGTTCGTCCGACGGGGTCTCGAGGAGGCGGTGACCCGGGCCCGCCTTGCCGGGGGAAACCCATGAAGCGGAAGGTGAGCCTGCGGGTCAACGGAGAGGAACGGGAGGGATGGGCCGAGGACCGGATGCTCCTCGTTCACTTCCTCCGGGACGAGCTCAACCTCACCGGGACCCACATTGGATGCGACACGGGGCACTGCGGCGCCTGCACCGTCCTCCTCGACGGGAAGTCGGTGAAGTCGTGCATGGTGCTGGCGGTCCAGGCGCAGGGCCGGAAGGTGGAGACCATCGAGGGCCTGGAGAGGGAAGGGAAACTCCACCCGCTCCAGGAAGCCTTCCGGGAGCACCATGGGCTCCAGTGCGGGTACTGCACGCCCGGCATGATCCTCTCCTCGCTCTACCTCCTGCGCCACAACCCCTCCCCATCCGAGGAGGAGATCCGCAGGGCCATTTCGGGGAACCTGTGCCGGTGCACGGGGTACGTGAACATCGTGAAGGCCGTGCGGGCGGCGTCGGAGAGGATGGCGACCCGGGTGGAGGCCCCTTCCACGGAGGAGACGGGATGAGCGCCGCGCGGACGTCGCCCCGGTCCGTGGCGGTCCCTGCCCCCGCGGAGGGGACGGGTTGGGTGGGGAAGTCCATCCCCACGAAGGAGTCCGTCCGGTTCACCACCGGGCACGGGTCGTACCTGGACGACGTGAAGCTGGAGGGAACCGCCCACATCGCCCTGGTGCACTCGCCGTACGCCCACGCGCGGATCCGGTCCATCGACGTGAAGGAGGCCTCCGCGATGCCGGGCGTTCTCGCCGTGTACACGGGCGAGGACATCCGGAAGCTGGTGGACCCGTTCATGCAGCTGGCGCCCCCACCGGCGGACAAGGTGCTCGACTATCCTCTCGCCGTGGAGAAGGTCCGGTTCGTGGGGGAGCCCGTCGCCGTGGTCGTGGCGAGGGACCGCTATCTCGCCGCGGACGCCGCGGAGATGGTCCAGGTGGACTACGACGTTCTCCCGCCCGTCATGGACGCCGAATCGGCGGCGAGCCCCTCGGCGCCGATCCTTCACGAGGCCATCGGGACGAACCGCGTGTGGGACGGGGTCTACGAGTACGGGGACGTGGACGGCGCCTTCGCCCAGGCGGACCTGGTGATCCAGGAGAAGTTCCACTATCACCGGTTCAACTCGGCCCCCCTGGAGCTCAATGCGGCCCTCGCGAGCTTCGACCGGCGGACCGGGGAGCTCACCCTCTACACGAACAACGTGATGCCCATGTTCTGCATGCCCCTCGTGGCCTCCTCCCTGCGTCTACCCTCCGACCGGATCCGGGTGATCGTCCCGGACGTGGGGGGGAGCTTCGGGAACAAGATCAACTCGTTCCCGTACATGGTCCTCGTGAGCGTCCTTTCGATGCAACTGGGACGCCCGGTGAAGTGGACCGAGCTCCGGAGCGAGTTCCTGGCCGCGGGCACCCACGGGAACGAGAGGACCTTCCAGATCGAGGCGGCCGTCCGGAAGGACGGCACCCTCCTGGGCCTCCGCGGAGAGGCGTTCGACGACACCGGCGCCTACGCGAGGTACGAACCGGCGGGCGCGGTGATCTGGGCGCAGGTGGCGTTCTCCATGTATCGCCACAAGAACCTCCGGCTCCACTTCCACTCGGTCTTCACGAACAAATGTCCCGTGGGGCCCAACCGAGGGTACTCCCGGGCGCAACACTTGTTCCTCTACGAGAGGATCATGGACCGGATCGCCGATCGGCTGGGGCTGGACCGGGGGGAGGTCCGGGAACGGAACTTCGTCCGGGCCGATGAGATGCCCTACCAGGCGCCCAACGGGACGGTCCTGGATGGAGGCGACTATGCCCGGGCCCTTCACCGGGTCCAGGAGATGCTGGACCTCCCATCGTTGCGGGCCCAGCAGAAGGCGCTTCGGGCGCGGGGGCGCTACCTGGGGGTGGGGATCGCCGCGGCTCTGGATTCGGCGGGGAACAACTTCGCCCAGGTCCGGGTGATCAACCCACATCTCCCCTTCTCCGGGAACAGTGAATCGGCCCGGGTCTGGATGGATATGATGGGCCGCGTGCACGTGGCCATGGGCCCCACCAACCAGGGTCAAGGGCACGAGACCATGGCGAGCCAGATCGTGGCCCACGAGCTGGGCCTGAACCCGGAGGATGTCCATGCGCTCCCGGGCTTCGACAGCCATTCCCACCCCTACACGGGGCACTCCGGGGCCTATGCCAGCCGCACGGCGGTGATGGGGGGCGGAGCCCTCCTCGGGGCCGCGCGGGAGCTCCGGCGGAGGATCCAGGTCATCGCCGCGCATCTCCTGAAGACCGCACCGGAGGACATCCTGCTGGAGAAGGGCGAAGCCCGGTCCCGCCGGACCGGGAACGCCCTTCCGCTCTCGGTCATCGGGGGCGTTGCCCTGGGGAATTCCCTGGAGCTCCCCCTGGACATGGATACCAACCTGTCGGTCACCTACGTCTACCGCCCGCCGTTCCGGATCCCGAGTCACGTGGACAAGAAGGGGAACTTCACGCTGACCTACTCCTACCAGGTCCATGGCGCCGTGGTGGAGGTGGACCCGGAGACGGGGAAGGTCCATCTCCGACGTTACGTGGCGGTGGACGACTGCGGCAACATGATCAATCCGGCCATCGTGGAGGGGCAGGTGATCGGGGCCGCGGTGCACGGCATCGAGGCCGCCCTCCTGTGCGAGGCCAAGTACGGCGCCGACGGGCAACTCCTCGCGAGCTCCTTCACCGACTACCTGTGCGCCACGTCCCTCGACGTCCCTCCGGTGGAGGTGGAGCATTTCATCACCCCTTCCACCGCGGGCCCCATGGGAGTGCGGGGCGTGGGGGAAGGTGGGGGAACGGCCCTTCCCGCCCTCGCCGCCGCGGTGGAGGATGCGCTCTCCCCCTTCGGGGTCACCTTCCAGGATTCCCACCTGACCCCGGAGAGGATCCAATCGGCCATGCGGGGGCGGGCGCCGACCGTCCCCAGTCCCCCGTGAGGTGGGAAGGAGGGTTCCGAGACCATGGAGTTCCAGGGCAACGTGGAGTTCGCCGCGCCGCGCGAAGTCGTGTGGAAGATCATCCGGGATCCCACCACCGTGGCGAAGGCGATGCCGGATTTCCGCGACCTCGTGGTCACCTCCCCCACGTCCTTCACGGGTTCGGCCAAGGTGGGGGTCTCCGTCATCCGGGGGAGTTTCCGGTTCCAGTTCCAGATCGAGGAGGAGAACCCCGGGTCGTTCCTGAGGCTTTCCGCCCGGGGCCGAGGGATCGGGTCCTCCGTGGACATCCAGACGCGGGTGACCCTGGCGGATGGGGGAAGCCCGACGGCCACCCGGATGGAATGGAAGGCCGAAGCCCAGGTGGGGGGGGCCCTTGCCGGGATCGCCCAGCGCCTCCTGGACCAGGCGGCGGACCGGACCGTCCGGGACATCTTCACGAACCTCTCCCGACTGGTTCGGGAGGGGACCGCGGCCGGTCCCTGAAGGGGGATCCCCTGTCTCGCTCCCGACGGACCCGATGGGTCAGGCCCTCAGTTCCTGCACCAGGCGGCGGAACTCGTCGTCGGTGAGAAAGCTCTTCTTCGCTTCCGCCGCGGACTTCACCCGGGCGAGGAGGTCATCCAGGCGCTCCGGGGGGAAGGTGAGGCCCAGTTCCTGGAGCTTGTACTCCAGGGAATGGCGCCCGCTCTTCTTGCCCACGACGACGCCGTGGGAATGCCCCACCGCCTCGGGGAGATAGGCCTCGGAGCCCAGGTGGTACTTCGCCCAGCCCGCAATGGAGATCCCGGCCTCGCGGGTGAAGGCACGATCGCCCACCACCGGCTTGTTCACCGCGGGGACGAATCCCGAGAGGTCCCGGACGAGGAGGCTCAGCTCGCGGAACTTCTCGTACTTCAGGTCCAGGGGGACCCCGTAGAGGAAGCGGAGCGCCAGCGCCACTTCCTCCAGGGCCGCGTTCCCGGTCCGCTCCCCCAGCCCGTTCACCGAGACATGGACCACGCTCGCCCCTGCGAACACTCCCGCGAGGCTCGTGGCGACCCCCAGCCCGAAGTCGTTGTGGGTGTGCACCTCGATGGGCAGATGAAAGGTCTCCACGAAGCGGTGGACGAGGTGGGCGAACCCCTCCGGGCTCGACCCTCCGAAGGTGTCCACCACCGCGAGGGCGTCCGGCCGGGCTTCCCGGACCACCCGGCCAAAGACGTGCTCCAGGAACTTCCAGTCCCCCCGGGTGGTGTCCACGCCGAAGAAGACCGTGTACAGCCCGTGCGCCTTGGCATAGGAGATGGCCTCCACCGCGCGGTCGGCCACCTGCTCCGGGGGCCAGGAGAATTGCTTGAGCTTGGGGACTCCCACGGGCCCCTCGCAGACGATCCCCGGTGCATCGCAGGCGAGCACCGCGTCGATGTCCTCCCGGACCAGTCGGGAGAAGCCGAACACCTTCGCGCCGAGGCCCAGGTGCGCGATGGCCTTCACCGCTTCCATGTCCTCCGTGGAGACCACGGGGAACCCGGCTTCGATGCGGGGGAGACCCACCGCGTCGAGCTCCCGGGCGATGCGGACCTTCTCGTCCCGACGGAACACGACGCCGGGCGCCTGCTCCCCGTCGCGGAGGGTCACATCGTGCAGTTGCACGCTGCCCGGCCGTCGCAGGGCCTCCGCCCGATCCGCGGGGGGAGCGAAATTGAAGGGGCTGACCCAGTGCTTCTCCCCGCGCCACGGCTCCGTTCCATCCACGTTCTTCACCTGCGCTGGAGCACAGGCTACGAGCCATAAGCCTTGTCTCGGCGGAAGGTGAATCCCACATCGTCCGGAGACCGTGGGGCTCCTCCCGGGGCACCCTCCGGACCGTCACAAGACGCAATGCGGCACCCACTGACGGCGTCCCGGGATCTCCCGATGCTCCGTCACGTTCGCCGGGCGGCATCCAGCATGAGCGACAGGACGGGAAGGACCAGGCGGATCCCGGTGGCCACCGCGTCCGGGGAGCCGGGAAGAGCGAACACCAGGTGAGGACCCACCACGCCCGCGGTGGCCCGGGACATCATCCCCGCGGGCCCGATCCGCTCCACGGCCCGGGCCCGGAAGAGTTCCCCGAACCCCGGGAGCTCCTTCGCGAAGAGCGGTCGGAGCGCCTCCACGGTGTGGTCCCCCCGGGTGATCCCCGTGCCTCCCAGGAAGAAGACAGCATCCATTCCGGGGGCCCGTTGGGCCGCCCGGAGCGCCCGCCGGATGGCGTTTGGGTCCTCGCCGGTGACGTCCACGACGGGGACCCGGTGACCGGCCCGTTCCAGGAGGCGTTTCGCGAGGGGGAGGGAAGTGCTCTTTCGGTTCATCCGGGTCGGGAGGTCCGGGGTCCGGCTCAAGCTCTGGCTCACCAGGATCACGGCGCAGGTGAGCCTTCCGCGGATCCGGCTCTGCCGCTCCCGGATCCGCGCTCTCTGGAGGAGGAGGTGGTTCGCCATGGCCCGAGGCCTCCCGGGTGTTCACGACCCCGTTGAGGGCGCTGGTCCTCGACCTGGTCCCTTCCCAGCGGGGGTCCCCCGGGCCGGATCGGATCCCCGTCGGACGGCCACGATCTCGGCGGCCACGCTCAGGGCGATCTCCTCGGGCGTGATGGCGCCGATGGAGATCCCCGCCGGTGTGTGCACCGAGCGCCAGCTCTCCTCGGGAAGGCCCTGCTCCCGGAGCTCCCGGAAGGTCTCCTGGGCGCGGTGCCGGCTCGCGATGAGCCCCACGTACCGGGGACGGGCTTCCAGGACGTGGGCGAGGATCCTCGAGTCCCGGGATCCCCGGGTGGCCACCACCACGTAGTCCTCGGGACCCACCGGCACCGTGGAAGGGTCGTCCGACGTGTCCACCTGGTCCGCGAGCGGGCAGGCGCCCACCACGTTGTGGACGCGCACCCGGAACCCCTCGATCTGCAGGAGGCGCACCAGGGCCTCCTCGATGGGTCCCCGGTGGCTGTCGCCGAAGATGAGCGCCTCCGGCCGGGGCGCGTAGCGCTCCACGAAGATGGAGAGGGTCCCCCCGCAGTTGGTCTCCACGTGGATCTCGTCCTCGGACCGCGTCATGCCCCGGAGGGCCGAACCCACGTCCTCGAGATGGACCCGGACGAGGCGGGGTCGTCCCGTGGCAATCACTTCCTGGGCGATCTGGGCGATGGGGCCCTCGGGGCACCCGCCCCCCAACGTTCCATGGACGATCTGCCCCTCGGCATCCACCAGGATCTTGAAGCCGGGCTTCCCCAGGGTGGACCCCTCGGTGCTCACGATGGTGGCGATGGCGATGGGATGCCCCTTGCGCTCCGTGAGGTGGCCCAGGAAGCGGTCATCCATGGCGTCCCACCCCCCCGGGGCGGGGGATCACGGGGCCTCGTCCTGGATCCGGTTCCGTTGGCATCCCAGACCCTCCACCTCGCTCTCCACGAGGTCCCCGTGCTTCAGGAAGAAGGGAGTGGGATCCGGCTTGCGGAATGCCGCCACGCCCTGGACCGTTCCCGTGCTGATGATGTCCCCCGGCTCCAGCGTCACCCAGGAGTAGTGCTCCACGATCTCGGGGATGGTCACGGAGAGACGGGCCGTGGAGGAGACCTGCCTCGGGTCCCCGTTCACCCGCAGTTCCATCCTCAGGTTGTGGGGGTCGGGGAGGCTCTCCCGGGTGACCAGCGCGGGGCCGAACACGGCGAACGTGTCCATGTTCTTCCCGAAGTTGAGGAGTCCGCTCTTCATCTCCTCCCTCTGGATGTCCCTCGCGGTCACGTCATTGAAGACGGTGAGCCCCGCGATGTGGTCCCAGGCCTTCTCCTTGGGGATGTACTTCCCCCGCTTCCCGATCACGATCCCCACCTCGATCTCGTGGTCCAGCATCTTGGTGTGCCGGGGCTTCACGATGGGATCGTAGGGCCCGATGATGGCGGTGGGGCTCTTGAGGAACGAGATCCAGTGGGGCATGGGGAATTCCCAGCCCGCCGCCGAGCCCTCCTGGGCATGCTCCCGGAAGTTTCCCGCGGTGTGGATGATCTTCTCCGGCTTGGGGATGGGGGCCCTCAGGTGCACCTCGTGCTCCCGGAACGTGGAGTGCGGCATGGACCCCTCCAGCTGCCGGCGGAACTCGGCCTCGCGGGAGAGCCGCGTCTCAAGCTCCTGGAGGGCCTTGTGGGCCCTCGTCCCGCGGCGCAGGATCTCCTTGACGTCCGGGGGGCCCAGCGCCAGGGAGAGCTCCCGGGCGCCGGCGGGGTCCTCCTCGGCCAGGGCGAACTCAAGGGACCTCTGCACGTCGATGACGTGTCCGTCGAGGAGGAACCCCGCGCGGTCCATCCCGTAGTAGGGCTCCACGTACGTGACGAGGCGCATAACTCCCTCGGCCCTACGGGGGCGGTCCCGGGTCGTCCTCGGCCACGGAGGCCGGCGCATCCGTGAGGGCCACGATGCGGAACCTTTGCCGCGCGTATATGGCTTGCCCCTGGTCCAGGAAGATGGTCTCCCGATGCCGTTCCCCCGCGAGGCGCGTCCGCAGGGCCGCCGTGGCCGGCGCGTCCACACTGGCGCCGTCCGGGGTCAGCACGACGCCGTAGTCCTCTTGAGCCCGTTCCGGGCTCACCACGCCGTTCCGCACGTCGCGCAGGACCGCGAGGGGATCCCGCTCCAGCGGGGAGCCGTAGCCACCCCCGCCGGGCGTCCGGAGGAAGATGGTCTCGCCCGGGCGGACCGCGAAGCTCCCCTTCCCCACCTCCACACCCTCCTCCGACCCGCTGTCCCGGGCCACCACGAACCGTCCATGGAGGCCCGGATATCCCCCGAAGAGGCCGTAGGGCGAGATGAAGATCCGATCGGTGTTGATGGTGAGTTCGGCGGTATGGTCCACCGGGCTGATCCTCCAGCGGACGCCCAACCCCCCGCGGAACCGGCCCGGGCCCCCGGAGTCCGGCGCGATGGAGTACTCGTGGGAGAACCAGGGGAAGTGCGACTCGAAGACCTCGAGGGAGATGTGCGCGGGGAACCCGCCCAGCTTCGCCCCCACGACCATCCCCATCCCGTCCTTGGTCGCCCGGGCTCCCATTCCTCCCGGGGGGCTCAGGTACCACACGTAATACCGGCCGGTCCGCGGATCGGGTCCTCCCGCGCTCACGTTGAAGGTGGTGCCCATGTCCGCCGCCGTGACGCGCCGGGGGAGGATGGGGGCCAGGGCCGCCCAGATCGCATCGGTGATCCGGTTGTTGGTCTCCGTGTTGCCTCCCACGACGGGCGCGGGGAAGCGCGCATTCACCACGGATCCATCCGGAGCCGTGAGGGAGATGGGCCGGTAGCACCCATGGTTGGTGGGGATCCGATGGTCCGTGAGGCACAGGATCGCGTTGTAGGTGGCCGAGGTGAGCACCCCGAAGGTGGCGTTCACCGGCCCCCGGACCATGGGGTCGCTGCCGGAATAGTCGAAGTGGACGGAGGATCCCTTCACCGTGACGGTGGCGCGGATCCGGACCGGGCGGTCCCGCTCGATCCCGTCGGAATCGAGGAAATCCTCGAAGGTGTACGTGCCGGGCCGCCACCGGGAGATCTCCCGGCGGATCAGCCGCTCGGAATGGTCCATGGCGTAGCGGGCCGCTTCCTCGATGAGTGCGGCCCCGTACCGGTTCATCATCTCCCGGATCCGGGCGCCTCCCGTCTCGCAGGCCGCCACCTGGGCCCTCAGGTCGCCGGTCATGTAGTGGGGGGTCCGGACATTGGCCATGAGCAGGTCATGGACACCCCGGTTGAGCTTCCCCCGCTGGTAGAGGAGAAGGGGAGGGATGCGGATCCCTTCCTGGAAGATGCTGGTGGAGTCCCCTGCGAAGGACCCCGGGCGGATGCCTCCGATGTCCCCGTGGTGCCCCCGGTTGGCCGGGAAGAGGACGAGTGCGCCCCGGTGAAAGACGGGCATGAGGATGGTCACGTCGGGGAGGTGGTTTCCTCCCCGGTACGGGTCGTTGTGGATCACCACGTCCCCGGGGTGGAGGCTCTCCAGTCCGATCTCCTGGATCGCGGCCTTGACCGACGATTCCATGGTCCCCAACTGGGGGGGGTTGCTCACCGACTGGGCCACCATGTCCCCCCGCGCGTCGAAGATGGCGCAGGAGAAGTCGTTCACCTCGTTGAAGATGGGATGGAAGGAGGTCCTCTTGAGCGTGGAGGCCATTTCCCGCGGGACCGCTTCCAGGAGACCCCGGATCACCTCCAGGGTGAAGGGGTCGGTCCTCCGGGAGCCGCGCGAGGGACGTCTCCGCGCCCCTCCTCCGCGCGGGGTCACGGGATCCTCCGGGCCCGCCGTGGCCGGGCCGAGAGGCGGGTGAGGAGGTTTCCGTAGCGGTCCAGCGTGCTCGCCGAACCGGGGGGGAGGACCAGCGTGGTGTCCAGCTGTTCCACGAGGGCAGGGCCCGCGATGCGGTGTCCAGGCCGGAGCAGGGACCGGTCGTACACCGCGGTCCGGACGAATTTCCCCGGCCCCTCGAAGAACGCCATCCGCTCCCCCTTCCTCGCCCGGGAGGGGCTCGCCCCCTCGCTCTGGGGGAGCGGCCGTTCCCGCGGCTTGGGGATCCGCCCGAGGCCGGTGACCCGCAACGTGATGATCTCGATCTCGGCTTCCTCCGCCCGATAGCTGAAATGCTGCTCATGCAGCCGGTGGAAGGTCCGCTCCACCTGGTGCACGGTGCGGGGGCGCAGGGGACCGCCGGGCACGGGGACCTTGATCTCGTGCGCCTGGCCCATGTAGCGAAGGTCGGCGGCACGCAGGAGGGTCACGTCGCGGCGCGCTACCCCCTGCTCGGCAAGGGCTCCGAGAGTCTCGCTCTCCAGCTCCCCGAACGCCCGGGACAGGGCCCCCGGATCGGCCTGGCGCGTGGTGGAGACGAAGGAACGCATGGCCTCGTGCTTCAGGTCCGAGACGAGGAGTCCCAGGGCGGAGAAGTTGCCCGGGATCCGTGGGAACAGAAGGCGCGGGATCCCCACCCCGGCCGCCAGCTCGGCGGCGTGGAGGGGACCGGAGCCTCCGAAGCCCACGAGGGTGAAGTCGCGGGGGTCGTAGCCCCGCTGGACGCTCATCACGCGGATGGAGGCGCTCATGTTGGCGTTGACGATCTGGATGATCCCGCGGGCGGCCTGTTCCAGGGAAACCCCCAGGGGCTTGGCGAGAGCCTCCCGGATCGCCCTTGCAGCGAGGTCCGGCTTCAAGGGCATGGCTCCCCCCAGGAAGAACTGGGGGTTGAGGTAGCCCTGGAGCAGGTTCGCGTCGGTGACGGTGGGGCCTGTCCCCCCCAGCCCGTAGCAGGCCGGGCCCGGTTGGGAGCCCGCGCTCTCGGGGCCCACGAGGAGCGCCCCTCCCTCGTCGACCCGGGCCAGGGTCCCCCCGCCCGCCCCGATCTCCACGAGGTCGGTCACCGGGATCCCCAGGAAATGGTCGTCCTCGATCCAGAAGTTCGTCGTGGTCTCGGCGTGGTAGTCCCGGACCAGGCAGACCTTCGCGGTGGTACCCCCCACGTCCAGGGAGAGCAGGTGCCGGGTCCCCGTCCGCCGCCCCAGCCACTCCACCGCCGCCACCCCCGCCGCGGGGCCGGACTCGAGGATGTGCACCGGGCGTTGTCGTGCGCGGGGGGAGGTCATGATCCCTCCGTGGGACTGCATGAGGGTCACGAGGCCTTGGAACCCCTGTTCCCGGAGGCGGCTCTCCAACCGTTCCAGGTAGGTGGCGATGCGGGGCTGGATGTAGGCGTTGATGACGGTGGTGCTGGTCCGCTCGTACTCCCGGATCACGGGAAGGATCTCGTGGGACAGGGAAACGGGGACCCCGGGAAGCTCCTCGCGGAGGATCTCCCCGGCCCGTCGTTCGTGCGCGGGGTTGAGGTAGGAGAAGAGGAACGACACGGCGACGCTCTCCACGCGATCCTCCTTGAGGGTGCGCGCCACCCCCCGGAGGGCCGCTTCGTCGAGGGGGATGCGGATCTCTCCCCGCACGTCCACGCGTTCCGGGACCTCGTGGCGGTCCCGGCGTTCGATGAGGGGAAGACGGCCGCCCACGTAGCTTTGCGGGAGGTCCTTCTGGAGGTTGTAGGTGTCCCGGGGGTCCGTGATGGCCCTCTGCCCGCGCCGGATCTCCAGGACGTCCCGGAACCCCTGCGTGGTGACCAGTGCGGTGCGCGCTCCCTTCCGTTCGATCACCGCGTTGGACCCCTGGGTCGTTCCATGGGCGAGGTATTCGATCCCCGCGAGGGGGACCCCGCTCTGGGAGAGGCCCCGGAAGATGGCCTCGATGAGGTCCTCCGGGGTGGTGAGGGTCTTCTCGATCCGGAGGTTCCCCGACGGGTCCATGATGACGAAATCGGTGAAGGTGCCCCCGATGTCCACCCCCACGCGCCATCCCGTGCGGGGGGGAGCGCTCACCACAGGACCCGGCCTCCGTTGATGAGTACCGCTTCTCCCGTGATGAAGTCGGCCTCCGCCGAGCACAGGAAGGCGGCCAGTTTGGCCACTTCCTGAGGATGGGTGAAGTCCCGGAGCGGGGTGGATTCCTTGATGGACGCGATCTTCTGCGGGGTCATGTCGGGCCGGGCCATGATGGACTCCGTGTCCATGAATCCGGGCGCCACCGCGTTCACCTGGACGTGGGGAGCCAGCTGGAGGGCATAGGACTTGGTGAGGGCGAGGAGCGCCGCCTTGGACGCCGCGTACGGCGGCGAACGGGCGCTCCCCGTGATGACCACGTCGGAACTCACGAAGAGGACCTTCCCCTTGGGGTTCCTCTGGAAGAGGGGGATCGCCGCCTGGGTGCAGAGGTAGGCGCCGCGCGCATTGGGGTTCAGGACGTCGTCCCACGCACCGGGATCGATCCCCTGGGGGCTGCTCCCGGTGACGCCGGCGTTGTTCACGAGGATGTCGAGGCGCCGCCACCGCCGGTCCACCTCATCGAAGAGCCCGCGGACCGCGGACGCCTCGGCCACGTCCGCCGGGAACGTGTCCACCTTGGCCCCCGCTCTCTCCAGTTCCGCCGCGAGCTCCTGCGCCCCTTTCGCGGAGGACCGGTACACCACTCCCACGTGGGCTCCTTCGGCGGAAAATTGACGGGCGATGGCCGCACCCAATCCCCGGCTCGCTCCGGTGACAAGGGCGAATTTCCCCTCCAAACGACGCATCCGAAAACCCCCCGCGGGCAGACCCAATGCCCACTTAGCCGTTGCGCACGGAAGGGAGAGCCAGTGCCGCGGAATGGCCCGTCCCCTTCCACTCGGCCCGGACAACGGGAGAAGTCGTTGCCCATGAAGTTGCAGATGCTACCCCTTCACCCACGGAAGTCTCCGGGAAGGGTCCGCCTGACCCTTGTTCCCCCCTTCGTGGGAGCCCCGACGGGGTCCCTTGGCGGAACGTCGGGAGGGGGAGAGGCGTGCACCTCGTCGGCCCACGCCAGGAGAGGCACCAGAGCGTTCCGCAGGCTATTGCCCCGTGGGGTCAACCGGTACTCGACCCGGAGGGGGCCTTCCGGGACCACGATGCGTTCCACGAGGCCCAATCGTCGGAGCCGCTTGAGACGGTCGGAAATGGCCTTGCTGCCGGCTCCCGTGATGGCATTGCAGATCTCGTTGAAACGGCTGCTGGGACGGTTCCCGAGGATTCCGATGAGCGCCAGGGTCCACTGCCTCCCCAGGAGGTCCATGACCCCTCCCGCAGGGTCGATGCAATAGGAAGTCTCTCCCACGCGGATCATGCAGGAGAGATCCCTGCGGAAGCCGGTTCCACTCGGCAATTCCGCGGGCATGCGGACGTGGGAAGGCACCCCGCCTTATTATCCCACCCCGCGCCGGGAATCGGAGTTGGGAAGATCCGTGGGGGAGGAGGCGAGTGTCCATGTCCCGGGCCCCCCGACCTTCGAGGGAAGGGGGATGGGCTGGCGCCGCGCGAAGGAGATCCCACGGACGTCTCTTGGTATGGCATTTAATACGCCGGGGACGTTTGCTCGCCGTGGGCGATCCGGCGATGGTGGACCGGTTCCTGGAACTTCCCATCCCTGATCTCTTCGAGGAGCTGGCCCGGGCGTATGTGGAGAACCTCCAAAGGGAACTCCAGCGGAGCCACCCGGAAGCGGCGGAGCCTCTGGCACGCCCCGGCATCCGCGTCCATCCTCCTCCCGGGCGCTCCTCCGAGGGGAACGCCCCCGAAAGCCCGGCGGAGAGGGAAGCCCACGGCCGGCGGATCTGGTCCGCCATGATGGAGCCGGTCGCCGAGGAGGTCTGCAGGGATCAGGCGGCCCATCCCGAGGTCTACGATGATCCCCACGCTGCGGTCCATCGGTTGACCTCCCACTGGACCCGGGTGGACCCTCCCGATCCCCTCTTCCTCCTGGCGGCCTGCCTCGCGTGGAAGCAGGGAATCCGTCAATTTTGTGAGGAGTTCCTTTCCCGCGATGAGTCCGGCGAAGGCGCCGGTCGCCCGGAAGAGCCCGGGGGGAGGGGGCCCGCATGACGGAACCGGTTCCCTCTTCCCCAGATCAACCTTCCCAGATCCAGGCTCTCCCCCCGGGCACGTCTCTCCGGATCCGGAGGCCGGGGGGGGAGACCTGGGAGGGATGGTTGCTCCCCCGGGAATCCTCTTCCGATCCGGAGGTCGTCCACGTGAAGCTCCGGTCCGGATACAATGTGGGCCTGCGACTGGTCCCAGGCTCGGAGGTGGAGGTCCGGCCCGGTCCTCTCTGGGGTAGGACGGGAGAGCCCGGGGAAGCGCAGCCGGGGGGGGAACTTCCCCGGGCGGGTGGCGGGCCCCCCATCACCCTGCTCACCACGGGAGGGACCATCGCGTCCCGGGTCGATTACGAGTCGGGGGGTGTGAAGCCCGTCCGGGATGTCTCCGGGATCGCCGGGTCGTACCCGGGCCTGTTGGAGGGAGGCCCCGTCGCGGTCCGCTCGGTCCTGGACATGCTCAGCGAGGACATTGGGCCCCGGGAATGGGAGCTCTTGGCCCAGGAAGTGTCCCAGTCCTTCCATGCGGGGGCGCGCGGCGTGGTGGTGTCCCACGGGACCGACACCCTGGCGTACACCGCCGCCGCCCTCCAGTTCCAACTCCCGTTCCTTCCCGGCCCCGTGGTCCTGGTGGGGGCGCAGCGTTCCATCGATCGCCCCTCCTCCGACGGCGTGTCGAATCTCCTGGGAGCCACCCGGGTCGCGCGGGAGGCCGATCTGGGAGAAGTGGTGGTGGTCATGCATGCCGGTTTGGGAGACGGACCACTGGCCATCCACCGGGCCACGAGGGTGCGCAAGATGCATGCGACCCGGCGGGATGCGTTCCGGTCCCTGAACGAGTCCCCTCTGGGCGGACTCGAGGGGACCTCCGGGCCGATCCGCCTGCGCCCCGACGCCAAGCCCCGGTCGTCGGAGCCCATGGAGATCCGGACCGGCTTCTCCCCGGACGCCGCGCTCGCCTGGGTACATCCGGGGCTCTCCCTGGCCCGCCTGGAGAGGTACACCCAGGGCGTCCGCGGGGTGGTCCTCGCGGCGACGGGTATGGGCCACGTGCCCGTGCCGCTCCTGGAATGGATCCAACGGAGCGTCCGGGAAGGGATGTTCGTGGGGGTCACCACCCAATGCCTCGAGGGGATGGTGGACCCCTACGTGTACGTCCGGGGACGCGAACTCCAGCGATCCGGAGCCACCTTCCTCGGGGACCTCTCCCCGGAGACGGCCTACGTGAAGCTCTCCTGGCTCCTCCACAGGACCTCGGACCCCGAACTCCTCTCCCGACGGATGGCCGAGAACCTCGCGGGGGAGATCTCTCCCCGTCGGGAGGTCCACGAGATCCCGGAGAGCGGTGCACCATGAAGGTCGGCCTCGAGGTGCATCAACAGCTTTCGGTGGGGAAGCTCTTCTGCTCGTGCTCGGGGGAGCTCGCGGAAGAGGTGACGGGAGAGTTCGTCCGGCGGCTCTATGCCACGCAGGGGGAGACCGGGGCCACGGATCCCGCCGCACGGGCCCAGGCGTCCCGGAACCTCCGCTACCGCTACCAGACGACCCCCAACAGCTGCCTCGTGGAGGCCGACGAGGAACCCCCCCATTCCCTGAACCCCGACGCCCTCGCCGTGGCCCTCACCTTGGCCGAGATGCTGGGTTCCGAGGTGGTGGACCAGCTCTGGGTCATGCGCAAGACCGTGGTGGACGGGTCCAACACCTCGGGATTCCAACGGACGGCCCTGGTGGCCATCGGCGGCAAGATCACCGTGAAGGGGCGCACCGTGGGGATCTCCTCGATCTGCCTTGAGGAGGACGCGTGCCGGAAGATCGGGGAGGGCGACGCCGAGACCACCTACCGGCTGGACCGGCTGGGCATCCCTCTCCTGGAGATCGCCACCGAGCCGGACATCCGGTCCGGGACGGAGGCGCACGACGTGGCGGAAGCCATCGGGAACCTCCTGCGGGCCACCCACCGGGTCAAGCGGGGGATCGGCTCCATCCGGGAAGACCTGAACGTGTCGGCCGACGGGGGAAGCCGCGTGGAGATCAAGGGGGTGCAGGAACTCCGATTGATCTCCCGCTACGTCGATCACGAGGTGGCGCGTCAGGACGAGCTGCTCCGGATCCGGGACGCCCTCCGGGAGCGCGGTGCCCGCGTTCCGGACGGGCCGTCCGTGGACCTTTCTCCCCTCCTCCGGGAGACCTCCTCCCGGTTGGTGGGGGACGTGCTGCGCCACGGAGGGACGGTCCGGGGGATCTGCCTTCCGGGCTTCGGGGGTCTTCTGGGGGAATCCAAGGTCCCGGGGGAGCGGCTGGGGCGGGAGATGGCGGATCATGCCCGGGCCCGGGGAGTGAAGGGGATCCTGCACTCCGACGAGCTTCCGGGGTACGGGGTCAGCGCCGAGGAAACGGCCCGGATCCGCGAGGCGCTGGGGGCGCGTCCCGCCGAGGATGCCTTCGTCCTGGCGGCCTCCCGGGACGTGCATCACGCCGACGAGGCGCTCCACGCCGTGGCGGAACGCGCCCGAGCGGCGCTCCAGGAGGTACCGGAAGAGACGCGGGACCCTCTGCCGGACGGGCGCACCCGGTTCAGCCGTCCCCTTCCCGGTCGGCACCGGATGTATCCGGAGACCGATGTCCCCGCGATCCCCATCCCGGGGACCCTGCGGGAGGAGGTCCGGAGGCAGCTGCCCGAGGCCCCCCAGGTGGTCCAGGAACGGCTGGAATCCACCCATCATCTCAACCCGGAGATGGCCCGCCAGATCCTCCGGGCCGACATGGTGGAGGCCTTCGAGGCCCTCATCCGCAAGGGGCTCCCCGTCACCCTGGTGGCCCGGGTCCTCACCCAGGACCTCCCTCAGATCGAATCGGAGGCCAAGCGGCCTCTCCCCGAGGGGAATGCCCCACTGGTCCATTGGCTGGAGCCGGCCCTGCGGGCGGTGGAAGCGGGCCGGTTCGCCAAGGAAGGGCTCTCCCTGGTCCTCCGGCGGCAGCTCCTCCACGGCGAGGACGTGGAGACCGCATTGAAGGCCGTGGGACTCGCCCCGGCCCCGGGCGACGATCTCGCCCAAATCGTGGAGGAGGTCCTGGAGGCCAACGCACCCCTCATCCGCGACCGGGGAAGCTCGGCCTTGAGCCCTCTCATGGGGGATGTGATGGCCCGTGTCCGGGGAAAGGTCGACGGGAGGACGGTGGCCGCGCTCCTCAAGGAGCGTCTGGATCGGAGGCTCGCCTCTTCCGGCCCGGAGGAAGTCCCTGGCGCCTGATCGTTCGCCCCGAGGGACCCGCGCGCGACGGAGAGGGATGGTGGAGCGGAGGAAGGAGGTCCCCCGGGCGGTGATCTCCGACGTGGATGGGACGCTCACCGATTCCCAGCGGCGGATGGACTTCGGCGCGCTCCGGGCGATCCGCTCCCTCTCCGACCGGGGCGTGCCGGTGATCTTTGCGACGGGGAACGTCCTGCCCGTGGTGCTGGGCCTGTACCGGTTCCTCGGGCTCTCCACCCCCATCATCGCCGAGAACGGGGGGCTGGTCTACTTCCCCGACGACCGGATTGTCCGGCTCGCCCGCCGGGCCCCCGCATGGAAAGCGTACCTCTCGCTCCGGAAGGAGCTCCCCGTCCGGACCCTCTTCACCGATCGATGGAGGGAGACCGAGGTGGCCCTGGAGCCCACGGTCCCCGCGGAGGAGGTGGCGAGCCGCGTGGCTCCGCTGGGCATCAAGGTGGAGCATACCGGGTTCGCGATCCACCTGTTCCAGCCCACGGCGGGGAAGCTCGCGGCGGCCCGCATCGCCCTCGAGGGAATGGGGCTGTCCCTGGAGGATTGCCTCTTCGCGGGGGACGGGGACAATGACGTGGAGCTCCTCCGGGCGGTGGGGGTGGGGGTGAGCTTCCCGGATGCCTCCCCCCGGGCCCGGGCCGCCGCGGATTACGTGACCCGCGCGCGGCGTGGGGCCGGTTTCCTAGAAGCGCTTAAACGGTTCGGCCTGATGCCCGGGCCCCGCGAGGGAGTTCATTGACCCGCATCATCGTCGACCGGTGCCATCGCTGCCGGATGCCCGCGAGCCTGCGGTGCTCGGTCTGTGGGCTCACGGTATGCACGTCCTGCCTGGATGCCGATGAGCGGATGTGCCTGGATTGCGCCCACCTCGCGAGCAATCCCAGTTCCCCTCCCGTGGGGCATCCATTCTCCCGGAAGGTGGGTCCCAAGCACCACGCTCGGCGATAGGGGACCCGCCCTTTCCGCCGGGAGCGGTCTCACGGGATCTCGGTGTCCGCCGTGAGCGGCGATTCGACGTCGGGGAGGTGCACGGGGGCCCGGGGCTTCTGCATGGCGAGATAGAACATCCCCAGTCCCAGGAGGGTGGCAAAGACCCCGAGGATCAGAACGAACGTCGCGTACCAGCTCCAGCCCGGGTAGACGGTCACGAGGCCCAGCGAAATCCCTCCGGACGGGGCCACGGCGTGGAGGACGTAGTTCGCCACGACCCCCACCCCCCAGCCCAGGAGGACGAGGAGGAGCCCGGCCACGATGAAGCCCGCCCGTTGGTTCCCCTCCCCGGCCGTCATCCCCCGGTGCGAGTTTCCCACGATATCTAACGTTTCGGGGGGGTCTCTGCCGCGGGGAGAGGTCCCGGAGATGGGGGCCGCCCCACGGGAGACCCCCAAGGAACGATCCGGACGGCCTTGGGCCATGTCTCCCACCCTTGAGGTGAACGCCGACCTTCCCGGAGAAGGAGGAGGGGTCGCGTCGTGGCTGACCCGGTGGCTCCTGAGTCATTATGAGTCCGGCGGCCCCCCGTGGGATCATGGAAGTTCATCTCCCTCCCTCCGGGAGCAGGATTCCGGTTCCGAGATCCGAGCGGTCGGCAGACGCCGAGGGAAGCCCGGGGCCGGACCCGTCCCTTTCCCGGCGCCTCGAGGGGGCCCGGGACTACGACGGGATCTTCCGGGTGGTCCGCGCCGCGGTCCGCGGAGTCCTGGGGGTGGAGCGGCCGGGCCTTGGCCTGGGGCTTTCGGAGCTGCCCCCCGGTCTCGGGGCCTACTGGCAGGTCACCGGGAACCTCATCGTGCTCAACGCGAACCTGGTGCGGACGATGAAGTCCATGGCGAAGGAGCCCCGGGAGTTCAATTCCTTCGTCTACGTCCTCCTGAGCCACGAGTACCTGCATGCCCTGGGGTACCTGGACGAGGGGGAGGTCCGGAGGGTGACCGCCCGGGTGGCCCGTCGGGCCTTCGGGGCGGATCACCTCGTGACGCGGATGGCGGAGGGGGACCTCTGGACCCTCTATCCGTTCTTAAGGTGGGCCCCCTCGGGGGATGGTCGGAAGCTCACGGTGGTCTCCCGCTTCGACACGGAGACCACCGCTGCCTACATCCGCTGACGGGACAGGGGTCGGTCCGGTTCAGCTGAAGCCGGGCAGGTTCCGCGAATCGGAAGCTCCGGGTCGCAGGGGTTGCTTCCGGAGTTCCTTGGGGCAGCTCACGAGGCGCACGATGTTGGTGGCCTGCATCACATAGCTGGGAAGCCCGGTGGCCGGGTCGTTCCCCACCCGGAAGATGTTGGTGACCTCCATCTTCACTTCCAGGACGCTCCCGTCCTTGAGCTTCAGGCGGACCCGGTTCTCCCCGGATTCCACCGAGAAGTCCACGATCTCGGCATGGGAGAGATCCGGGGGGATCCCCCCGGGCCCGTGGGGGATCATGCTCGGGGCCCCGACCCGGTCCGTTCCCGGAGGAGTTCCCGGGGGTTCCGCCCGTCCACGGTGATCCCCATGGAGACGCAGGTCCCGATGACCTGGTTCACCTTCTCCTCCTCCGTCCGGCCGAAGAGATCTTCCGACTTCATGGCCACGATCTGGCGGATCTGGGAGATGGAAACGTTCCCCACGGTATCGGTCTTGGCCTTCCCGGCGCCCTTCTCCGCCTTGGCCTCCTTGAGGAGGAGCGCCGTGGTGGGCGGCCGGCCCACCTCCAGGGTGAAGCTCTTGTTGGGGCCCACCTTCACCACGACCGGGACCTTCATCCCCGAGAATCCCTTGGTCTTCTCGTTGATCTGGGCCACCACCTGGACCACGTTGACCCCCAGGGGGCCCAGGGCAGGGCCCAGGGGGGGACCGGGGGTCGCCTTCCCGCCTTCCACCAGGACGCTCACTTGCTCAGCCATTCTTCCCGCCTCCTCCACCTCGTTCCAGCATGCGCACGTGATCGCCCCGCACCGTCACCGGGATCGGGACCACCGCCTCGATGAGCTCCACGGTGATCTGCTCCTTGCCCTGGTCGATCTTCTTCACCCGGGCCTTCTCGCCCTTGAAGGGGCCCGCGATGAGCTCCACGATGGCCCCCTCCACGAAGCCTTCCACCGTGACCTTGGGCACCAGGAGCGGCTCCACCTCCTTGAGGGTGGTCTCCCCCTGCACGAGGCCCCGGGCCTTCCGGATCCCCTTCAGCATCTCGTGGACCCCCTCGAAGCTCATCCCCTCGGCGAAGACGTAGCCCCGGAGCGAGCTCGGGACCAGGAGGGCGAACACCACGTCGGGCTTCTCCTCCGCACGGGTGTAGAGCGTGTCCGCGACCTCCCGCTCGTAGCCCCGGGAGGTCTTGATGGCGAGGAGGGACTGGCGGGCGGCCCAGATGAGGCGGAGCGTGGCCGGCCCGTCGCTCCCTTCTCCCTGCCAGCGCGCCGAAAGATCGATCTCGGCCCGGTCCCCGAACCGGACCCCCACGGGGGCCTCCACGTCGAACGTGATGGGGACGGGCGTGCCGGGATGGAGCTCGATGTCCGCCTCCACCTTGCGGGCGAGGATCTCGGTCCGGGTCCTCTTGCCGGGGAGGTGCCACCAGACCCGCCATTCGGCCCCTTCTCCAGGGTACGTGGAGGTGTACTTGAGTTCCGCCCGGACCGTGGCCACCCCCACGTCCGGGTGGGTGGATCCCAGGGCCGTGGACAGGCTGGTCACGGTGCCGGCGGTCACCTCTCGGAGCGTCTCGTCCACCGCCTTGAGGTAGAGCTGGGTGGGCTGCCGTGCGGATTGGGCGGGGGCCTGCGCCAGGTGGACCTCTCCCTCCCGGGGAGAAAGGATGCTCTCGGCGGGCTTCTCCGGCGGGCTCTTCACGGCGGCCGTGGCCTCGTCGGTGAGGAGGCCGATCCCTTCCTCGGGAGGTTCCTTGGGGTCGGGGAGCGTCACAGACCACCTCCCGGGAAGGCTCCCGCGAGCTGCCCCCAGATCCATGGGCCCACCAGGGTGAAGAAGATGTAGAGGAGGAAACCCACCCCGCCGATGAGGATGGCCCCGATGGTGGTGACCTGGAGGACCTTCACGTACTCCTCCACGTCGGGCTTGCGGGCCATGCGCAGGATCCGGCCGTACTTCCCGTGGCCCACCGACCGCAGGTGGCCGTCAAGGCGTTCCTGCACCTCCCGGGCCTTTTCGATGAATCCCATGAACGGTTCCCCCATTCCTCCGCGTCGGCGAGATCCTTACCGGACGTGGTCGATCTCCATCCCGCCGGGTCGGATCCCCGGGGGTGGAGGGGTCTGGGCATTGAACAGCTGGGAGGACTTCACGCCGGTGATGACCACCATGCAGCGGATCGCGTTGTTCATGGTGTTGTCCACCGCGGCCCCCCAGATGATCCGGGCCTGGGGGCTCACCGCCTTCTGCACGATCTCCGCGGCCCGCTGGGCCTCGGAGATGGTCATGTCGGGCCCCCCGGTCACGTTGATGAGCGCTCCCTGGGCCCCCGAGATGTCCACCTTGAGCAGGGGGGAATGCAGGGCCTCGAGGACCGCGTCCTCCGCCCGGTTGTCGCTCTCGGACTCCCCCATCCCGATGAGGGCGACCCCGCCTCCCTTCATGATGGTCCTGAGGTCGTTGAAGTCCAGGTTGACGAGGCCCGGTTTCGTCACGATCTCGGTGATCCCCCGGATGGACCTCGCGAGGACGCTGTCGGCCACCCGGAAGGCGCTCTGGATGGGGAGGCGCGGGACGAGTTCCAGCAGGCGGTCGTTGGGGATGGTGATCACGGTGTCCACCGCCGCCCGGAGCCGCTCCAGGCCCCAGATGGCGTTCTCCTGGCGGACCATGCCCTCGGAGGTGAACGGCAGGGTGGCCACCGCCACCACGAGGCAGTTGCCCTGGTTCGCGTCGCGGGCCAGCTGGGCCACCACGGGGGCGGAACCGGTCCCGGTCCCTCCGCCCAGGCCCAGGGTGATGAAGACCATGTCGGCGCCCGTGAGGAGCTTCTTGAGCTCATCCTCCGCCTCGCGGGCGGCCTGTTCCCCCACCTGGGGAAGGGCGCCCGCTCCGAGTCCGCGGGTGCAGCGACGCCCCAGGAGGACCTTGTGCTGGGCGTTCACGGTGAGGAGATGCTGGGCATCGGTATTGCAGGCGTAGAGGTCCGCGCCGGCGAGCCCCTCTTCCGAGAGGCGGTTGATGGTGTTGGACCCGCCCCCGCCGCATCCCACCACCTTGATGGACGTCTTGAGGCTCGCAAGGACCGCCTCCAGTTCCGCGTCGTCGGTGCTGGAGGTCCGTTCCGGGGTCGCGGAGCCTTTGGCGCGATCGGCAGGGATGCGGGAGAGGATGTCCTGCGCGAGGGGTCTCATGAACTCTCCTTGTCGAGGTGCCCATCGTCTTCCACTTATAAGCTCTTACCTTTTCCTCCGGCGCTGCCGAGGGGCGGGGCGCACGAACCGCAAATTCGTGACGCGGCAGGCTTTCTAACCGTACCTCCTCGGGCTCCGGGACGGGGGGGCACCCCCCTGGGTGCCTCACGGGAGCGGAAGCCATGCGCTGGGACCTCTGGGAGCCGGAATATGGAAGGATCCTCCGGGAGTTCCGGTTCTCGCGATCGAAGGATGCGGCCGCTTCCCGGGAGCTCGAGACGCTCCTCGCGAGGCATCCCCGGGGGCTCACCGGCGAGGTCGGTTGGCGTCGCGTGGAAGATCTCCTGCGCGGGCACGAGGTCCTGGTGGTGGGGGCCGGCCCAGGGGCCGTCCCCCATCCCCGGGAGCTCTGGGGGCCCGGCCGGGCGCGGGAGGGGCGGAGCATCGCCGCAGACGGGGCCACCCATGCGTGCCTGGAGGTAGGGTTCGTGCCCGACCTCATCTCCACGGACCTGGACGGGTCCGTGGAGGAGGAGATCGAGGCCAATGCCCGCGGGAGCCTCGTGGTCATCCACGCGCACGCCGACAACCGGGAGGCCCTGGCACGCTGGGTGCCCCGGTTCCCCGGCCCCCTCGTGGGGAGCGTCCCAGGAATGCCGGGGAGATGGTCCTTCAACGTGGGCGGTTTCACCGACGGGGACCGGGCCATCCATTGGGCGGAGGAGGCGAAGGCGCGCCGCGTGATCCTCGCGGGATTCGATTTCCGGATGGTCCGGGGGAAGTTCCCGGGACACCTTTGGATCAAGCGCCGCAAGCTCGCGCGGGCCCGGGCCCTCATCGATGCCCTGTGGCAACGGGGTGACGTCCCCGTGGACCTCTATACGAAGGGAGGAACGATCCCCTGGCCGGGCGTATCCGGGGAACGCACGGAAGAGGCCACCTTCACCCGTCGACCCACCAGACCTCCTGCGGGCCGTTCTCGTAGACCACCACGAAGGGGGGCTCCGAGAAGCGGGTGAGGGCCTGGGAGGCCATGGGCAGGGCGAGAGAGGACGGATTGAGCGCGACGCCGGTGGTTCGCATGGTGGCGTCCACGGCCACCAGGTCGATGGGTAGCGTCCGGCTGGGAGCCCGCGTCCCGGCGAGCTGCTGGAGGGCGGCGGTCCGGTTGGGGGACAGGAACAAGGGGCCCGCATTGGACCAGGTGGCGGGATTCCCCGAGAACCCGAAGTAGAGATCGCTCAGGCGGTAATCCGCGGCGAGGACGCTCCCCGGAGCCATCTCCCGCGCCATCCACGTGACCATGGCCACATCCTGGACGGTGAAGCCCTCCTCGAATCCCCCGAGGGCCACCGGCGGGGGAAAGGCGACGGCGGCGTTGGCGGCCACCAGGAGAAGCGCCACGGAGGTCACCGCCATGGCCGCCTGCCCTCGTCCCTGGGCCAGGTACGATTGGACCAGCCGGCCCAGGGCCAGGGCAGAGAAGAATGCGAGGGGGATCGCGAGGTATTCCACATGGCGGGCGGGCAGCAGCACGGGGTTGGCGGTGACGAGCCCGAACGCGGCCGAAGCTCCCACGGTGGCAAGGATGAACCAAGGGATGTAGCCCAGTGGGGAGAACGAGGCGAACCTCCGGTTGGCCGCCGAAAGGGGCCCGAGGAGGACGAACGGGGAATAGTAGACGAGCTCGAGGGGCGTGGCCGTTTGATGCGTGCCGGGGATGGGCACCACGAGAAGGGTGGCGAGTCCCCCGTACACGAGGAGCCCCACGATGAGGGGGTCCCGGATGAGCTTTCCCAGGGAGGGCCAGCGCAGGCGAGGGATCCGGAAGGATCCGGTCGTGCCCCGGGAACGGCGGGACCAGTATACTCCCAGGGCCAGAAGGGCGAGCACGCCCACCGCGGCCACCGGTAGGGCGATGGAGGGGACGCGCCCCTCCACGCCCTGGGGGAGGATCCGATCGGCGAACGGAGGGGCATAGAGGAACCAGTAGGTGAAGAGGCTCACCACGAAAGCTCCCAGGACACCGAACTCCCGGGCCGGGAACCTCTTCGCCCACCGCCCGGGGGCGTAGAGCTCGAACAGGGCGAGGCCACCAGTGGCCGTGATGAAGAAGATGTAGGAGGAGAAATGGTGCGTGGCGATGAGTGCGAAAAGGGTGAGGCCCAGGGGGAGGAGCCAGCGCGGATCCTTCCGCTGCTCCACGAACATCCACAGGGAAGCCACCACGAACAGGTCGCCCATGGTGAGGGGGGCCGCGTGGGACAGGGAGAAGAGACGGGGGAAGACCGCGCCCGCAAGGGCGGCTCCCAAGATCGCGACGCCGTCGTGGGGATAGAACCTGCGGAAGAGGAGGAAGAGGGGGAGGATGCTCAGCGCCCCCAGCACGGGGACGGTCACCAGGAGCGAGGCGAGGGGATCGGCGCCGGTGGCGCCGGCCACCGCCGCACCCACCTCGAACATTCCCGGGAAATAGGGGTACCCGAACCCGTTCCCCGCGTAGCCGGTCCGCAGGAACTGGCCGTGGTCCAGGAGGTACGAGGTGAGCACGTAGTACTCCCCCGAGTCGGAACCCCAGACCGGGAAGGTGAGGAGAGGTTCCAGGCCCAGGAAGGTCACAAAGAGGGTGACCGACGCCAGGAAGAGGAGGGTGCTGCGCCTCACGTGGCTCCTCCCTCCAGAAGGGCGGACAACGTTCGGGGGGTCATGAACGTCGCGAGATGGTCCGCCACGGCATCCAGGGAACGTTCCAGGTCGGTCCCCACCGGGCTCCCGGTCCCGGGGCGTGGGGCGGAGCTACGGACCCGGATGGTGGGCCGGCTGGAGGGGGGGCGGCCCCCCACCGCCCACCGGGCCACTCCCAGGGCCCGGAGGGGAGAGGTGAAGAGGCCATGGACGGAGCTTCCCCAGACCTCTCCGGAGGGCAGCCATGCACCGTCCTCCTCCGATGGTGGGTCCTGACCCAGGGTGTTCTGGCCCGAGCGGGGGCGGATGCGGAAGAGTGGACGGGCCCCCTTCCGGCGGCGAGTGCGCCCCCTCCGTATCTCATATCCTGGCCATCGGGGCTCCCCGGGATCCCACGGAGGGCTGGCGATGGGCTCCACCTCCACCTCGCGCACCAGCTTCGGGTCCCGGAAGCTGGTCTCGACCGGCAAAAGGCCCAGTCCCTCGGTGGTGCCCGGATTCCCTTCGAAACCATGAGGATCCCGGAGCCGGGCCCCCAGCATCTGGTATCCGCCGCAGACGCCGCCGATCCGCAGTCCCCTTTCCCGTCCCTCCCAGATCGCGTCGAAGAGACCGTTCTCCTCCAACCAACGGAGGTCGTCCCGGGTGCGGCGGCTCCCCGGAAGGATCAATGCGTCGAGCCGGGCCAGAGGCTCCGGGCGGTCCACCCAGACCGCGCGAAGACCCGACAGGTGATCGAACCCGGAGAAGTCGGAGAAGTTGGAGGCATGGGGCAGCTTCAGGATCCCCAGGGTGGGCCGGCGGAGTTCCGTGGCCCCCGCAGTGGGCAGGTGCACGGCGGCCGTGGGGAGCCTCAGGGAATCCTCGGGCGGAAGAGTCCCCCGGCCCGGTTCCAGGACCCCCAGGGAACCCACCACCGGGACCCCGGTCCGGTCCCGGAGGAACCGGATGGCTCCCGCGAGCACCCTGGGGTCGCCCCGGATCCGGTTCAGGAGGATCCCCCGGATGAGCTTGCGGTCCCGAGGTGGGAGGAGGGCGAGGGTCCCCACCACGTGGGCAATGGCTCCGCCCCGGTCCAGGTCGGCCACCAGGAGGACCGGCAGGCCCAGCTCCCGGGCCACCCGGAAATTGGCGAGGTCGGTGGCCTTCAGGTTGGGTTCCGCGGGGCTCCCGGCCCCTTCGGCCACCACCCAGAAACCTTGTTGGCGGAGCTCCCGGAGGCTTCGGCGGATGGACTCCCACAGGGTCGCCGAAAGGCGCGGCATTTCCCGCCGCCACGAGGAAACCCGTCGGAACGGTCTCCCCCGGACGATCACCTCCACGCGCCCGGGTCCTTCGGGCTTGAGGAGGACCGGATTCGCCACGGTGCGGGGGGGGACGCCGGCGGCCCGGCACTGGACCCACTGGGCCAGCGCCATCTCGCCCCCATCCTCCGCAGCCGTGGAGTTCAAGGACATGTTCACGGCCTTGAACGGATGGACCCGGGCTCCGCGCCGCGCGAGGAGGCGGCAGAGTCCGGTGACCACGAAGCTCTTCCCGGCGTCGCTCGAGGTCCCCACGACGAGGAGACCGGGCCCGGGGAGGTGCTCCATGGGCGTTGGGAAGTGGGGGCTCCCTACATTAATCCATGAGGGGACCGATCCCATGGACCGGGGAGGACGGGGAGTCCGCGGCGGCGCATGGGACCCGATCCCTCTCCGCGAGACCTTAAATACGGATGAAAAAATGCGCCCCCGCAACCGCGAGGGGGCCATGGCGAAGAAACCCGCACGGAGACCACGGGCCGGGCGGAAGGCGACCCCTCCCCCGCGCCGGAAGACCTCCAAACGCCCGGCGCCCAGCCGGCCGGTCCCGGCGAAGGCGGTGAAACAGGAGCCGCGGGCGGCCCCTCCGGCTCCCGCCAAGCTCCCGGAATCCCCCGTTCCCCCTCCGCCCGTGCGTGACGGGCCGGACCACCTCCTTTCCTTGTCGTTCCTGCGCGACGGGGATGAATTCTTCGCTCGCCTCGAGACCAGCTCCGGGCAGATCACGGAGCTCAAGAACCGCTCCCTGGACCAGCTTCTCACCCTGGTCGCCGGGGAACTCGAGGACCTGCTGGAGTAGGCAGGTCCTTCCCGGGATCCTCTTCGGGCGCCACCGATCCGGGGCGGCTGCCCCCTGGACCGCGGAGCCTTCTTCCGGCGACGCGGGGGACGTACGGATCCAGTCGCCCTTCCTCCACGATCCAGCGGCGGTTGGGTCCTGGGGGCGCATGGAGTTCCACCAGCTCGCAGGTCACGCGGCCCAGGAACCCCGCCGGGTAGGTCTCCAGGGGCCTCTGATAGGCGTCCCCCGAAAGGTGGTAGCGGTCCACGCGGCCCCAGGGATTCACCACCTCGAGGGCGGACCTTCCCCCCATGCGGATCGCCCGCGGGGTCCGAAGGACGGTGAGGGCCGCCCCCACCACCACGGTGGCTCCCAGGAGGCCCGAAAGCAGGACGAGGCCCGTCTCATCGGAGGACACCCCGGAATAGGGGGAAGTGAGGGCGACCCACACGAAGAGCGCCCAGATGGCGAGGGGGCTCAACAGGAACGCGAGCCCGAAGAAGAGCCAGCTTCGGCGGAAGGCCTCCGAGTTCGAATCCCAGGACGGGTCGTCCCGGGACCACTTCCGGACGGGGAGGCCACGTTCAAGGGACGGTCTCCGGGCGCGTTGCCGGGCGGTGGGGGCACTCGAAGAAGATCCCCCCGTGGCAGGGGGTCGGGCGATCCGGATGGGGCGCGCCATGAAATGGGGACACTTCCTGAGATGCAGTCTCCCCCCGGGGCAATATATTTGATGGCGGACGGGAGGAGGCGCCAACCCTATCCCATCCCCAGCCTCCCTCCCGAGGGGAGGCGGATGCCATGCGATGGATCACCGAGTACCTCTGGTTCCAGACGCGGGAAAGGCGGGAGTTCGTGAACATCACGGAGGACGTGCGCAGGGTGGTCCAGCGGTCGGGGATCCGGGAGGGGCTCGTCCTCGTCTCGGCGATGCACATCACCGCCGCCGTGTACGTGAACGATGCCGAGGCCGGCCTCATCCAGGACATCCAGGAGTGGGCGGACCGCCTGGCGCCCCCCGGGCTCCCGTATCACCATCACCACACGGGGGAGTCCAACGGGGATGCGCACCTCAAGAACCTGCTTCTGGGGCACCAGGTGATCCTCCCGGTGACCAAGGGGGACCTGGATCTGGGTCCCTGGGAGCAGGTCTACTACGCAGAATTCGACGGCCAGCGCCGGAAACGGGTGGTGGTGAAGGCCCTGGGAGAATGAGGGGGCCGGGACGGGTCGTCTATTCCTTGGGGGCCCGGCGGGGGGTCCAGCAGAGCTTGATGTAGCAGGCTTCGCAGACCGTCACGTACTCCCCGGGCTTCCGGGGATAGTCCCAGAGCATCTCCTCCCGCGCCATCTTTCGCCCGCATTCGGCGCAGCGGGGACCATCGGCGGCCTTGGGGGATCCCCTCTTGGCCCGGGTCGTGCTGTCCGCCGTCTCCATCGCCGAGGGAACGTTCTCGCTCATCGGATCCATCCTCGAAAGACTCCCGGAGGGGTCGAAACATCGCACGCACTCCTCCGTTAAGGGTTTTTGCATGGGGAGGCGGACGGGGGACGACCCGCGCTGCCCCCATTCCCGGGGGGGTCAGTCCTCGAGATGGGTGTCGTTGGCGAGCTTCACCGAGGATTGGGCCCGGGCTCCCGGAGGAGTGGGGAGCGGTTTGGAGATGTCCACCTGGGGGACCTTTCGGGCGATCTCCTTCGCCATCTCCGAGCACTTGGATGGCCGGGTGGGGCGCATCGTGTATCCGGGGAGCGCGAGGTCGTAGGTGACCACCTTCTTCTCGTAGATCACCTCCCAGACCGCGCGGAAGACTCGCTGCGCCGCCTCCGAGTGCCCCAGGTGGCGCAGGAGGAGTTCCAGGCAGAGGATCTCGGCCACCGGGTCCGCCTTGTCCTGACCTGCGTACTTGGGGGCCGACCCGTGCACCGGCTCGAAGAGTGCGATGGACTCCCCGAAGAGGGCCCCCGGCGCGACGCCCAGGCCCCCGGCGAGCCCCGCACACAGGTCCGAGAGGATGTCGCCGAAGAGGTTCGTGGTCACCAGGACGTCGTATTCCTCGGGTTTCTTCACGAGCTGCATGCACATGTTGTCCACCAAGCGTTCTTCCGCGGCGATGGACGGGTACTCCCGGGCCACCTCCCGGAACACCTCCTGGAAGAGTCCTCCCGTGACCTTCATGATGTTGGCCTTGTGGACCGCAGTGACCTTCTTCCGATGGTTCCGGATCGCGTAGTCGAAGGCGAACCGGCAGATCCGGGCCGACTCCTTCCGGGTGATGATGTTGATGGTCTCGCCCGCGGAGTGATCCCGGTCCACCCAATGCTCCACCCCGGAGTAGAGGCCTTCCATTGCCTCCCGGACCACCACGAGGTCCACATCCGGGTACCGCGTGCCCTCGCCCGCGATGGCCCGTGCCGGGCGAAGAGAGGCATAGAGGTCCAACTCCTGGCGGAGGGCCACGTTGACGGAGCGGAACCCGCTCCCGATGGGGGTCGTGATGGGGCCCTTGATCCCCACCTTGTTCCGGCGCAGGCTGTCCAGGACCTCGGGGGGCAGAGGGGTACCCTTCTTGGCGATGGCTTTCTCCCCAGCCTCCACGACTTCCCAGTCAATGGATACGCCCGTGGCGTCGGCCACGAGGCGCGCCGCATCGGTCACTTCCGGCCCGATCCCGTCTCCGGGGATCAGGGTCACCTTCGTCCCCATGGAGGGTTCCCCGTCCACCGCCACCCGGGACCCTGATATGAGGCTGACCCACGGGAGCGAGGCACGGAGGGCAAGAGAGGGTCCCCTGCTTCAGCCGGGTGGCGGAGGTTCCGGTCGCCCGGTCCGGGACGCACCCGGCGGGATGTGAAGAGAGCGGGCCGTTCCCCGACATTCCATCCGTGGAGTGACACCCGGCGGGCCCTGATCTTCGGGGGATCGTCGGACTTTGGCCCTCGAATCAGGGGGTCACCCCGCGTCGGACCTCTCCGAACAATAGAATTCTTATAGGTATGAGAAATCTCACATCCATGCATTCCCTGGATGCTTCCCCACCCCCGAGAGTCTGGTCTCCCCTGGGCCCCTCCGGCCCGCAGATGGTGCGTGCGGGCCCCAGAGAGTCCGCGTGGGGGACTGCGGCATCCCCCTTCTCCGTTGCGGCTCCGTTCCCGCGCGCGTGGGCCTTCGTGGGTCCGCGCGGGTCGGGAACCAGCACCCTCGGCCGGATGTGCGTGGGATCTCTGCGGAGCTCCCTGGGGCCCGGCCCCGGCCGCCCTCCCACGGTACTGAATTGGAATTGCCGGGTATGGAGAACTCCGCACCAGGGGCTGGAGCGGATGTTCCAGCAGGTGGATCCCTCTTTCCTCTCCCGAGGGGCCTCCACTCGCCTGCTCTTCCTCCTCCTGCTCCGACGGATCCGTCTCCGTGGGGCTCCGGCGGTGATCTTTCTGGATAACCTCCCGGCCGATTGGGGGGCGTTGCCCCAGGTGATCGGCCCGTTCCTGGACCCGGGTCAGGTGCTGCCCGAAGGACCCCAGGGATTGCCTCCCCTCGCAGTGGTCCTTGCCGGGAACCCCGGGTCCGTTTTGCCGGCCGTCCCGCAGATCGTTCCCCCGGAACGGTTCTTGGTGGAGACGGTGGCCCCCTTCACCGAAGAGGAACTGGCCGAGATCACGGTGCGGTGGTGTGAAGCGGTAGCTCTCGAACCCCCGGAAGCCGGCGCCATGCGTCGGCTGGAAGGCCTGGTGGTCACGCGTGGAGGGGGTGCTTCCCTGCTGATGGACCTCTTGAGAGAAGCGCGGGAACACGCCCTCCGACGGGGAGCGTCGCGAATCTCTGCCGCGGATGTCGTGGTGCGTCCCGCCTCGCACGGGCAGAGCGACCCCGGGCAGATGCTGGATTGCTACCTCCTGGAGACGGTCCGCTCTGGCACCGGCGGTGACGGTTGGTCCATCTCGGATCTTCGGGATGAGGTCCACCGGCGGTGCCGCGCCGAAGGGCTCGCCTACCCCAGCGAAGCACGTCTCTGGCGTCATCTGGCCCGGATGGAGCGGGCCGGCATCCTCCGTCGGGTGGTCCGATTCGGAGGGCCCGGGGGGACCAAGAGCCGGGTCTACCCGGGGATCGTCCCGGCGCCCCGGCCCGCGGGGACCCGCAATGACGCAGGACTCGAGATCCCCGGGTGGCTCAATCCGAGGATGGGTAGTGGTCCAGGGAGCGGAGCGATCCCCCCCGGGGGGGAGAGGGATCCCCCGGCCGTTCCGGCGGAGCCGTGGACGGCCCTCTCTCCTCCGGGTTCCCCGATCGGGCCGGGGGTTTCCGGACTCCCCGGACCTGGGCCAGGACGTCCCGGGCCAGGGTCTCCGACCCCAGGCAGGCCACCAGTTCCGCCTCCGATGCCCGGCGAATCTTCTCCAGCGAGGTGAAGCCGGCTCCGTGGAGCAGGCGGCTGCGCACCCGCCCGATCCCCCGGAGCTCCACCAGCTCCAGGAGCTCCCGGCGGACGCCGTATCGGACCCGGACCGCGAGCTCATCCAGCGGACGTGCCAGAGGGCGACATTCGGTCCGGGCCAGCTGGGCCATGGACGAGAGGAGCCATTCCGCCCGTTCCACCTTCGCCCGGAGGTCTCCCGCGCTCACTCCGTGGCGCTCCGTGATGTCCAGCAGGCGCTGCCGGTCATCCGTCCATGCCTCGAGGACCCTCGCGGTCTTGAGGGTCCCCAGGAAGGTCTCCATGTCGAGTTCCCCGGGCTCCTCCTGCGGCTGGACCAGGAACGCCCCCCGGCGGTCCAGGTAGAGGTCCGTGAGGTCCCTCTCCTCTCCCTGGCGGAGGTAGAACGGAGCCAGGTCCGGGGTGGCGGCCACCGTGGCGAGCAGGGAAAGGTCGTCCACCATCTCGGGGGAGGAGCGGGCGCGTTCCAGCGCCCGGCGCAGGATCACGGCGGACACCGGGTCCAGATACAGGTCGGAGGTCAGCCGTCCGAACAGCGTGGCCCGGAGCCGCGGGGAGGCCGTGTCCTCCAGGAGGCCGTTGCGGCGGAGGAACGACTCGGCCTCCACAAGGTGATGCTGGATCTCGGGGACCGAGAACGTGTGTCCATAGAGGGTCTCCCCCAGGAATCGTTCCAGTTCGGGGCGGTCCGAGACTTCCCGGGAAGCCACGAGGGCGAGGAGGTGGGTCCGGAGGACCGCGGCCGATGCGAGCCGGCTCTCCACCGGTTCCGGGGGGGCCTCGAGATAGCGTTCCACCAGCGACTGAGCCTCGTCCGAGGAGCGCGCCATGAGGACCGCCTCCCCGTAAGGATCGTACCGTGGTCGGCCGGCCCGGCCGCACATCTGATGGACCTCGAGGACCGGCAGCGGGACGTTGAGCCCCGCGGAGTCGTCGTACCGCGTGAGGTCCCGGATGATCACCCGGCGCGCCGGGAGATTGATGCCGGCACTCAAGGTGGGAGTGGCCACCACGCACTTGATCCGGCCGGATCGGAACGCCTTCTCCACCAGGCTCCGCTCCGGGTTGGTGAGGGATGCATTGTGGAAGGCGGTCCCCCAGGGGATCGTGCGGCGCAGCCGGCGGAGCCCTTCCGTCTCCTCCTCCGAGGTCCGGGTGAGGTCTTCCGCGAGACGGGCGAGCTCCTCCCGCGCTTCCGGCGGAAGCGCCGCCGAAACGGCAGGTCCCAGGGCCTCGGCGAGGCTCTCCGAGCTGCGCCGGGTGTTCACGAAGACCAGCGCCTGGCCCCCTTCCTCGATGGCGGTCCGCACCAGGCGTTCCGCAGGGTTCCCGGGGGGAGGCGCGAGGCTCCGGGACCCGTCGAGGAACTCGATGCGCCCGTCGAAGTACACACCGGGCTTCAGGACCACCGGGCGGAAGTCGCTCTGCACGTGCACCGCATCAAGCCATTGGGCCAGGACGTGGGAGTTGGCCACCGTGGCGGACAGCGCCACGATCTGTAGCCCCGGGCGCTGCCGTCGCAGGCGCGTCAGGGAGACCTCCAGGGTGGGGCCCCGGTCCGGATCCCGGAGGAGATGGATCTCGTCGGCCACGAGCACGCCCAGGGTGTCGATCCAGGGGCTGCGGTGGCGCAGAAGGCTATCCGCCTTCTCGCTGGTGGCCACCAGGATGTCCACGTTTTCGAGCTCCCGGGGGCTCAAGTCCTGGGAGCCCATGGTGAGGGCGACCTTGAGTCCCAGGGACTGGAAGGCCTGGAGGTCCTCGTACTTCTCCGACGCGAGGGCGCGGAGGGGGACCACATAGAGCCCCCGGCGCCCTCCCAGGGCGGCCATGGCCAGGGCCACATAGCCCACGAGCGACTTTCCCGAGGCGGTGGGGCAGGCGAGGACGACGCTGCGGCCCTCCAGGATGGGAGGGAGCGCTTCGGCCTGCGGAGGGTAGAGCTCCCGGAGCCCCTGAGACTCGAGGAGAGCACGGAGCGCTGGATGGAGCGGGAAATCCGAGAGCGGCACCCGGTCCCCCGTTCGCGGGGGTGCTCCCTCGTTCGAGGTAGGAGATCCCAGGGAGCGGGAGCGCCGTCGCACTCGGGTCTTGGGGGGGGAGGTTTGGGCCCCCTCGCGCCGCAACTTCGAGGCCGGCACGAACCCGTTGGGCTCCGACCCGGGCTTCACGGTCCTCTCCCAGACAGAGGGGGCGCTATGAAGGTGCACGAGGCGGTGCGCCCGGGGGGGTGGGAACGAGGGACCGCCCCAGGATCATCTCCTGGATCTCGGTGGTTCCCTCCACGATGGAGAGGACCCGGGAGTCCCGGAACAGCTGTTCCAAGGGGGATGGGTTCTCCCGGTCCAGCGCCTCCCGGCCGGCCACGTCCAGTCCGTTGGAGGCGATGCGGAAGGCCGCCTGGGAGGCGTAGAGTTTGGCCGTGGAGGCGGCCTGGGCGAACGGGAGCCCGTCATCCCGGAGCACGGCCGCCCGCTCCACCAGGGCCCGGGAAGCCTCCACGTCGACATGGGCCCGGGCGAGGAGAGCCCGCTGCCATGGCTCGGAGCGTCGGGCGAGCTCTTCCCGGAGAGCCTCATATCCGGCCCTTGCGATCCCCAGGGAGAGGGCCGCGATGGCGATCCGCCCCGCGCCCAGCGTTTCCATGGCGATCCGGAATCCCTGGCCCTCGGAGCCCAGGAGCCCCTCCGGAGGTACGGGAACATCGTCGAAGGAGAGCTCACAGGTGTCGGAGCCATGGATCCCCAGCTTCCGGAACGGTGGGGAGATGGTGAACCCCGGGGTTCCCGGATGGACCAGGAATGCGCTGATCCCTGGAGCGGGAGCCTCCGGGCTGCGGGCGAAGGTGACGAACACCTTGGCGAGGCGCGCGTTGCTGATGAACGTCTTGCTGCCCCGGAGGCGGAAGGCGGTTCCCTCGCGGCCGTAGGAGGTCTCGAGGCTCTGGGCATCCGACCCCGCGGACGGTTCCGTGAGCGCGAAGGCCCCGATCCACTCCCCGCGGGCCAGCCGGGGGAGATATGCCTCCTTCTGGGCGGAGGTGCCCCACCGGAGGATCGGGTAGGACGCGACCGATACGTGGACGGCCACGAGGGTGCCCACCGCCGCGCTCCCGGCCCCGATCTCCTCGACGGTCCGAGCGACCTCCAGGGTGGAGAGTCCGAGCCCTCCGTACTCCCGGGGGAGGCTCAGACCCAGGAAGCCCCCCCTTCGGAGGCCCTCCAGGATGTGTTCCGGGATCCGATCCTCCCGGTCGATGGAACGTCTCGTAGGTGCGAGGACTTCCTCCACGAACCGCCGCGCCCTCTCCACGGGACCAGAGGGGGCCCCGGTGGTCCGGTCTCCGTGAGGGACCCCTGCGGAGGGATGGGCCGGCGATTCGGAACCCGTCATCCGGGAGCCCAGACCGCCCCCACGCATACCTTTTGTGCCTTCCCTCCCCCCGGTACCGGGGCCGGATGCACGCAGAGAAGATCGAGGGAATGCTCCAAGGACCTGAGAAGGATCGCTTCTCCTCCCTGGACACGATGGCTCTCCTCCGGGAGATCCGGGCGATGCCCAAGGCATGGCTCGACAAGTCGTTCGACCTCCCGGAGGAAGGGTTCCTCCTGAGCTTCCATCTCCAAGGGGGGGGCCGACGGGATCTCTGGACGATCCCCGGCCGGTTCGGGGTCCTACGGACCGAACCGGCCCCGCGTCCCGAGTCCCCCGGGCCCCTCGCCACAGAGGTCCGGCGATGGCTCTCCGGTGCCCCGCTCCTCGAGGTCCTCCAACCGGAGGGGGAGCGGTACCTCGAGATGACCTTCGGACGGAGCACGGAGGAGGAGCCGCTCCGCCTGGTGCTGGAATTCTTCGGCCAGGGGAACGTGATCGTGGTCCGGAACGGGAAGATCGTCGTCGTGGCCCACCCCCGGGCATGGTCGCAGAGGGTCCTGCGCGTGGGGGAGACCTACGTCCGTCCCCGGCCCCGTCGGGATCCCCTCCGGGTCACGGTGGGTGAGGTGGTGGCGGCGCTCCAAGGGTCCAAGGCGGACCGCGTCACGACGCTGGCGGCCCGTCTGGCGTTCGGCGGCCCCTTGGCGGAGGAGATACTGGCCCGTGCGGGCATCGACCCCCACGGCCCATCCCTGGAAGCCCCAACCCGGACCGCGGAGGCGGTCCTCGCGGCGCTCCCGGAGCTCCTGGCCGAGGTGGCGGACCCGCCCCGGGGGTACGTCTACCGGGACCGGGAGGAGGGCCGTTGGATCGATGTGGAACCCTTCCGTTCCCGGCGATGGGCCCTGGTCCCGGGCATCTCCGAAGAGGCGTTTCCCCGGTTCTCGGACGCGGCGTGGGAATTCTTCTCCCACGTGTCCGCCTCCACCGCTCCGGCCGCGGCACCCGATCCGCGAGCCGCCGAGCGCGGCTCACTGGAACGGCTTCGGGCGCAGCAGGAAGCGGCCGTGGAGACCCTGCGGGGCCAGAAGCAGAAGGCACTGGAGCTTGCCGAGGCCATCTATGCCCATTACACGGAGCTGGAGCCCCTTGTGGAGGAGGCCCGGGCCGCCCACCCGGAGGAGCAATCCATGGAATTCCCCGTGGGATCCGCCCTCATCCCCATCCAGATCCACCGGCCGTTGCAGGAGAGTGCGCAACGCCTCTACGAGGAGGCCAAGCGGGTCGAGCCCAAGCTCCAGGGTGCCCAGCGCGCCCTGGCGGACACCTTGGCCCGCCTGGGAGCCCTGGACGGGGGGCGGGCTGCCCAAAGGGCCGGGGGGCCGGGAGCGCCATCGGCGGGTGCCCCCCGGGCCCGGCACTTCTGGTTCGAGAAGGCCCCCCGGTGGTTCGTCTCCTCGGAGGGGGTCGTGGTGGTGGGCGGACGGGATGCACGGTCCAACGATCTCGTGGTGAAGAAGTACCTCCGGGAGGCGGACATCTATGTCCACGGGGAGATCCACGGGGCTCCCAGCGTGGTGATCCGGACCCCCCCGCCCAAAGGAGCTCCCCCCGTGGGGCCGCCCACGCTGCGGGAAGCCTGTCAGTGGGGGATTTCCTATTCCAAGGCGTGGCGTGCGGGGCATGCCAGCGGGTCCGCCTTCTGGGTCCGGGGCGACCAGGTTTCCAAGGCGGGGGGGAGCGGGGAGTTCGTGGGCCAGGGTTCTTGGGTGATCCACGGCACGAAGAACGTGGAGAAGGACCTCCCTCTGGAGCTGGGGTTGGGAACGCTGACCTGGGAGGGGGAGCACCTCGTTCAGTGCGCCCCCCCTTCCTCGTTCTCCCGTTCCGGCGCTTCCCTGAAGTGGCTCCTCCGCCCCGGGGAGGAACGGGAGCGGGATGAGGTGGAGAAGAGCCTGTCCCGGGATCTGGGCGTGGGCCGGACGCTCCTCCAGTCGCTGCTTCCGGCGGGTGGCCTTTCCGCAGAGCGGAGGTAGACCCGGGAGATCTCCTGCGCGGTATGGCCTGGGCCGGGACGGTCGTAGGTCCTCGCTCCCACGCGGTACCCCTGGACCCGGTACGCCCTCCCTTCCACGTTCATGAGGTCGCCGGGGACGAGGCGGAAATCAGCCCGGACCCGGGCCCGCAGCGGGAGGGTGCGCGCGCCTTCCGCCAACGCCATGCGCAGGATCACATAGTCGTCAGGGACCGTCCAGAGCGTTCGCACCTGGTGGGCGCGGTCCGCCGTGCGGGGCGTCCCGGCCTGCCACTCCACCCGTTGGATCCGGACCTCGCGGGAAGCCACCCGTATCGAATCCCCCACCCGGATGGGATGCTCCCGGGGAAGGTGCACGCGGTGGAGGGCCGATGTGGCACCCTCGCTGAGAATGACCGGGATCTGGACCTCCCGGGGGATCTCGGCGGTGAACGGATGGGTCGTCCGGCATGTCAGGCAGCGGGCCACCCCCAGGATCGGGCCTCCCGAGGAAGTCCCGGGTCGGCCCAGGGGGGCGTGCGGACGGAGGTGGAGTACCCGGTGGGGGGTGAGGCTGCTACAGAAGGGGCACATGGTCTCCAGCGAGTGCAAGGGGATCGACGGGATGGCCACCGACGGGTCAGAAGGAGTCTCGGGCACGGGATTCCTCACCGGCGCGGGGGCTTAAAGACCCGGTCCCCGGCGGCGTGCCGCGCCACCAAGAGGGCCCCCATCGCCACCGCGTGGTGAAGGTCGTGCGACTGCTGGAGGTGGACCTTCTTCTGGAGCACGGAGAGGACATGGCGTTCCAGACCGCCCCGGATCGCCTGGAAGTATCCCGGGGCGTTGCGTAGCAGGCGTCCACCCAGGACGACCCGCTCCACTCCCAGGAGGTTCACCGAGGCGGCGATGGCCCGTCCCACCTCATCCCCCGCGAGATCCCGGGCCTCCCTTGCATAGGGGTCCCCTTCCTCGGCGGCGAAGAGAAGTTCCCGGGCCCCCGGGGTCTCTGTGCTCCGCCAGCGGCGAGCCAGGAGGGAGCGGGGGTGACGCGCCGCAAGCCGTTTCCCGGTTTGGGCGAGCCCCTTGCCTCCGGCGAGGGTCTCAAGGCAGCCCACCCGCCCGCAGCCGCACCGCCGGCGGGAGAAGCGGGTGGCCATGTGCCCGATCTCCCCCGCCGTGCCGTGGGGGCCGCGGAACAGGGAGCCACGCAGGACGAGCCCTCCCCCCACACCGGTGCCCAGGATCACGTAGAGCAGGTCTTGGGAGTCACCGTGGTCCGTGAGGCTGTACTCCGCCCACGCCGCGGCATTGGCATCGTTCTCCAGGGCCACGGGGAAGCGCAGCGCGTTGGAGAAGATCTCCCGGGCGTCCGTTCCATCCCATCCGGGGAGGTTCGGGGCGCGCAGGACCTTCCGGCCGTACGCCTCGAGGAAACCCGGGAACGCCACCCCCACCGACTTCACATGGGGAGAGGGGGCTTGGGGGAGGGATCGGACCACCTCCCGGACGAGCTCCCGCGTGGTGGCCACGACAGTGTCCCGGTCCCTCCGGACCGGATGCTTCCTCTCGGCCACGGCGAGAGGGGTCAGGGAAGCGTCGGTGGCCAGGGCAAGGACCTTGGAACCACCTATGTCCACGCCGATGAATACGGGACGTCGCCTCATGGCACCGGCTCCCGTTCGCGGGGATCCGGCGGCCCGGGTGCCGGAGCGCGGGCCCCCGGGGGACGGGGGACGTGCCTGCGGGGGGCAAACCAGCCCCACAGGAAGATGAGGCCCCCGGCCAGGGTGGCATCGCCCAGAAAGAGGTCCCAGGGATCGAGGGGATCGCCCACGATCTTGAGACCCCCCAGGGCCATGGCGCCCACCGCCATCAATACCAGGAGTCCCTGGATGGGTCGCGGCCACTCGAAGGCCTTCCGAAGCGGAACGAGGAGGAGGCCTGCGGAGACCAGGGCCGCCACCCCCACGGCCGCATCCCAGGGGTCCGCGAGGCCATCGGTGGCGAGCTTGTAGACTCCCATGATGAGTGCGTTGCCCGCGAGAGCGTAGCGGAAGCCCTTGTCCTTGTGGGTCAGCCAACCCACCACCAGCGAGAGGGG